>JBGSRE010000234.1:0-2503 GCA_041737755.1 Oligoflexus sp. | reverse complement strand
ACACCGACCTCTCGAATCGATAGACCCGTAGTTCGCGAAGTTTCCGAATTAATCACCGGTTCAAAGCGATAAAGTGAATAGGACCCTCCTTCCTGCATCTCGGCATCATCGGCCCGAACGAACGCCCAATTACCACCTGTAACGAAAGTCACTTGAGGGTAAATCGTAAGCCCATCAATACGGGGCTGGTACTTGCTGCGAAGCTCGTCATAAACGTTTTCAGGTGCTGGCTTGCCTGGCTTCAAAGTCTTGCTCGGCCTTGACTGCTTGAAATGATCCAACGCCTGAAATATTTCCCCATTTTTTTCATAGTGAATGCCCAAATTGTGATGAGCAGTCACATTCTTTTTATCTTTCAAAAGAACATTGCTCCACTTTGTAGCCGCGAGGCTCCAACGATTTTGTTCGGCTAGGTCAACTCCCTCATTCACCTGCTGACCATTGGCATCAGGATCTTTCACATAGTAAAGCCTGCGAGTGACAAGCTCTTTAGCAGGGCAGGCATAAAAAAGCACTTCATCGATCACCGATCGCTGCACCAGCTCGGTAAATTTTGGTTTCTTAAGTGAAGGCTTTCGCGAATAATTGAGCAAAGTCGAAGTATTCGTCACTATGCGATCATGAATGATTTTACCCGCTACCCGATTGTACATGACGAAACGTACGATATACTGAATCTTCTCCGAGCGGACGTAGGTATCTCGTTTACGCAGATTCCATTTGGGTGCTACTTCTGGTCGCTTCGGAAAGCCAAGCGTTCCCAAGGCTGGTATACCGAAGGACGGGAACCAGTCACTGACAGCTTGATCGGCAAGAATAAAGGACTGACTTTTTTCAAGCTGCGAGGATTCGGTATTGTCTTCAATCTGAATACTGAGGATTCCCTGGGACAATTGGGCCTGCTGCGATCTTTTAATCAAGGCATCGAAATAGTCTTTAGGATTGCTACCACTCACCCGCACGGGCTTATCCATATTGCTCACTTCCGCAAAGAGCGGGCAGGCCTTCAGCGACTTCATGATCTCTTCCCGCAGCACGGGATCCACTTTAGGATCTATACCCACAGAAAGTTTGGCTAATTCGGTATAGGCTTCACCCGGACTCACCATCTGAGGATATTGAATCTCCAGCAGATCCTTGCTACAAGCGGTTAGTCCGAGAGTGAGTACAACCCCGGCAAGTATTTTCCGATTGGCTAAGCGAGCAGCAAGTTTTGCCATATAAGATCCTTTATCCCTAAATACCTAAACGATGTCGGATGGCATGTCTCACAATTACTGGAGAGACAGCTTAATACTAGCAGGAACCACTTGTTGGCCGAGAGGGCAGACCTTGCCTTGCGGCCTTTTTTAGTTTTTATATATCTACTCTTCCTTCATAGAATCAATACCTTGGACTGCTATTTGCCTCCAGTTAACGAAACCTCTCCAGGGTTGAGTTAACTGGAGGAAATAAGCAACCGAAGACGATGAGAGCACTAGCCTTATGGATCATGTTCGAAAGGCTGATTTTTTGATATTTTGGCCAAAAAAGCTTAAACACTTTGGTATTTTGCTATTCTTAAGCACGATAGGGCTCTTTGCGGCCTGTGACTCCCCATCGAATGATCAAGATTTTTGGGTGCAAAAGGGGCGCGTGAACTTAACGAATTGGGATGAATCTCGTGGCCCAAAACTTGTTGAATTGCGCGGCGACTGGCTGTTCATTCCCGGCGCCTTCGTCGATGCCGACCAAACTGAATTATGGGCAAAAGCCAAAACCTTGAACCTCCCTGGAACTTGGGCTAAAGCCTATCAAAGCACTGGCATCGTTTCCATGAAGACCTCTGTTGAGATCAAGCAATCAGAGGAGTGGGGAATCTATATCACCGATGCTCCCAGTGCGATTGATATCTGGGTGAATGGAATCAAGATAGGCTCTTCAGGTGTAGCAGGCCTCGATGCCGAAACCACCATTCCTTCCCGAAAACCAATTCTGGTCCGTCTGCCGGAAGCGGGACACTATGAAATCATCTTGCATATGTCCAACTTCTTGCACTCCAAAGCTGGCATTTACTACCCTATCACTTTGGGCAAGTTTGAGAGACTCGATTATAGCTTGCGTCTCAGGCAGATCTTGGAAGCTGGTTTTGCAGCATCAATCTTTATCATTGGGCTTTATCACGCTCTACTCTCTTTTATCCGTCGCGAAAAGATCACCATTGTCTTTGCCATCTGCAGTATCGCTATGGCTCAGCGAGTGGCTAGCTCCAATACTCGAATTTTCGATGTGTTTTTGGAACCAAGTTGGGCGCTTTCCTATCGTCTCGAATACGGGAGCCTCTATTTCCTCGCGCCTCTCTTGGAAGCTTTCATCGGGATACTTTTTCCCAAAGACTATCCCAAGAAATGGATACCCTGGCGTGCTGGCTGGTACATTGGAATTCTGACCAGCCTCTTCTTCCCCGTATCAATTCTGACTCAATTCCTCATGATTGCTCATGCAGGCCATTTGCTGGCTGAGA
>JBGSRE010000225.1:0-2451 GCA_041737755.1 Oligoflexus sp. | reverse complement strand
AAGCAGCTTGAACAAAAGTAGGAAATTTGAGAGACAAGATTTTGAAATAGTAATAAAGACTAAAAACGCTATGGGTAGTGCACCGAGATCCATCGCTACGCTCTGGATAGTTTCTGGCGCTTAAGCGCCAGAAACTAAGTAACGCCGCCTCGCGCCTACGGTGGCGTTTTTTAATCGTCGGATTCTAGTCCGTCCTCCTTCAAGCTTCGCCCGATCAATTCATCGAGCAAGGCAGAGCCGGATCGCCCCCTGATGTTCAACTAGCTTTTATCAGACCATTATGTTCCACCATGGCGATGGCTTTGGGCACGAGGATGACAAACTTGTCGAGAGTTTTCTACCTTTCCCAGGCAAAGGTCGCTTATATCTGGCACGCTGCGACAGCAACCGACGTTTGTATTCAGACCATGAGGGACGGCGACTATTAACCATATCTTTAGGGTGTTTTTCAGAATTCGATTTAAGCTAGGACGTATATGCCTCATAAGTCGTTGTATCAAATACCATTTAAATCAATGGTGCTACGGTTTGGTAAAAAGGCGAGAATGAAAGGCTTCGAACTGGAAAAACAATAATAGATTTATAAGAAAAATTGGTATATCCAAGATATTGAAAATTCGTCCCAACACAAGGTCTAACGGCATGAAAAAAACTTCTGCACTTTTCTTTGTATTCATCAGTATTCTGCAAGTAAAATGCTCTTCGGATAAACCTCTTCCTAAGCAAGTCGAGAAATCAGAGGATTTGAAAGTTGACGCATCGATAGTTGAATGCCGGGATATTTTGAACGATGAAGAAGATCGAAAGGCAGCAGCGCATATCGCTGAATCATTCGATATTCAACCTGTTTGTGAAGAGTTAATCCCGCGTTTGAGTGATGCTGAAGATTTGAGATTGATGGATCGAAAAATAAGGAAAATCAGAATCCTAAAGTATGCGCGATCGCTGAAGCTCTTATATCTAGGATTCAATGAAATAAGCGATCTCTCCCCTCTAAAAGAGCATCCCACTCTATTTTTGTTAGATCTTCAGAGCAATGCATTGAAGGATGTCAACAATTTGGGATCCATGCCAAACCTTGAAATACTCAGCATAAATGACAATGAAGTTGCAGCATTTATTGAGAAACACAACTTTCCCAAGCTCACGATCTTTCTCGCAAGAAGAAATCGCATTACAAATGTAGTTCCACTGGTTAAATCCATGCCGTTACTGGGGGAATTGGAGTTAACGGAAAACCCGTTAGGGACTTCAATTGTCCGATCAGAAGACAATTGCCCAACAGGCGCATTGATTCCGGCTGGCATTTCAGATTTTTGTAAAACAATGTCTCAGAACTTGGCTATTTCGAATTCTCAATAGCCTCCTGAAGGGATTTTGCCTGTGTTTCTTTGAAATAGAGCAATTTTTCAGCAAATTTCGGGAACTCCGCATTCTTTTCGTTTTGTAAAGCTTGTGCTGGATTAATGCTCGTCGTTGTCACGAGGAGTCTCGGGTTTCCTCTATAGTAGCAGTAATATTCGGTTGGCCCTCCTGGCTCCTTGACGGAATCGTATCTTTCGAAGAATTGCTTGTCGCTAATTTTTCTAATTTCCACAAGTAGTGGATCGATATTTTTAAGAACCTCCCTAGCATTTTTAGCCACTATCTCAATTGATCGACCCCCGTTATTGAAATACTGAAGAATATGTTCTTTGAGCAATAGTGCACTATAAAGGAATGGAGTTGAACGAGCGGATAAATTCAAGTTTGACTCTATTCCATCAGCCATCTGTTTTAACGGACCAATTACAAAAATCGTCAAAGTATCTGAAAGTTGAGCAAGTCTGGTTTTCGATAGATTTCTAACTTCAGGATCTGTGGATTCCCAATCGTTAACGATATCGCCGAGAACTTCTCCGGCCCCTGCTAACTTACCTTGAAGGTCTCGAAGTAAGGATTCGTCTATATACGATTTCAGATCAGCACCTAATTGGTCTACTATAAGTCTTACCTGTTTCACGACTCCTGAAATTATTCTCTCGGCATTTTTGCGATCATCGGCGGCTTTAGTAAAATAAGTGTATGCTGCGAATAAAAAGCTTCCTACCGTAGCGATCGGTGCAAATGGTCCAAGGGCAGCTCCAATCGCCGTAACCTCGAGCGCATCAGATACCCATTGGATACCAGCAGCTGCCGCAGCGCCTATTCCACGATTGACCAGAAAGAAATCGTAACCAATTTCAAAAGGATGATTTTGCTCATCGTAGACTAGAATCGATATTTTTTTGGTGGAAACTGTCGGCTTAAATGTCGACTGACCTTTTTGGTTTGCCGCTTTGAAATACTGGATAGGAAGAGAAATCTTGAGTCCTTCTTTTGTTCTGCCGGTATAATGCTTTTCCCGTTCTTCGGAGACTGACATCAAGGTAATGCTAGTGGAAGATTTTGGTTGTGCTTTGATATTCTTCA
>JBGSRE010000223.1:0-5047 GCA_041737755.1 Oligoflexus sp. | reverse complement strand
CGAGGGGAACGGCCTCGGGTTTAATGAAAATGATAATGATTATTATTACAATAAACAAGCCAAGGCCAGCGGATTTTCTGGGTAAGAGTTCATAGCGGACGGTTTGGGAGAGGTATTTTCGTCGGCTTCAAATAAGCCTTTGGAATAAAAGACTTAATCAGCCGGAGCAAGGAAGCTCCTATCGCATAAAAAGAGTTTTATGCTGCAAACTCTTCCATCGAATGCCTGTTCAAGCCGATGGGTGACGTATCTATAGACAGGGTATGAGCAAAGCTTGGACAGAGTTTTTTAGGTTTTTTTTATGAAGTTCGTCTGAGCGGAAAGCGCAAAATCCGCTCAAAAATGAGCTGAATTATGGGGGAGAAAATGGGCTATTAAAAAAGCCCTTCCTCAACAGAAGAGCTTTTTAATATTAGATCAATTCAATCTATTCATGAGGATCGTTGTACCATTTATCATCAATCATGCGGCGTTGATGAATCAAATGCCAGGCTTCTCCAGCAAAAACTTTGCCGAACTTGAGAAGTTCTGGGTCTTCCATAGTGCCTTCCGCACGAATCACAATATTCAGCTGATCCACTTCCTTGGACTTCACTTGAAGATTGGCGATATCTTCGCGCGCCTGAACATGATTATCGTAGAACACCACTCCGTAGCGTTTCAGGACAGGAGGTGCCTTGCGAGTGACGGCCTCGATCTGCGAAGTGCCTTGCTGGCCTTCCTGCTGTTTAGCCTGGCGTTCGCCTCCACGGCCGCCCTGGGCTTGGATCTTGCCGCCACCCGAGCCCGCACCACTCCCAGTGGCACCACCACCACCACCGCCTCGACGACGACGGTTGCGATTATTGCTATTGCCGGCAGCCTCGCCGCTATTGTTGCCGCCGCTATTGCCTTGTTGATTGTTCGGTCGTCTATTCAAACTCGCTCCTTGATAGTGAACAGAATTCAGGGATGACGACAGGCTTCAACCACCTTGGCATGAGCTGCCGCGATGGACATGCGCTCCTGCTGAGCGGTGTCGCGATAACGCAGAGTCACCGTTTGATCTTCCAGCGTCTGGGGATCGACGGTAATACAGAACGGAGTCCCGATCTCATCGTGCTTCGCATAACGCTTGCCGATGCCCTGGGCATCATCATAGCTGACATTGAGGCCGACAGCGCGAAGTTGTTTGGCGATGGCTGCCGCGCATTCGGGCTGACCATCTTTCTTCACCAAAGGCAGAACGGCAGCTTTAATCGGCGCAATGGAAGGATGCAATTTCAGAAGCACACGCACCTTTTCCTGACCGTTGGCATCGACTCCGCGTTCTTCACTATAAGCATCCAGCATGAGCGCCAGGACTGTGCGAGTCAGACCAGCCGCCGGTTCGATAACATAAGGAACATACCGCCAGCCGGTCTTGCCCGTGGCGGGATCGGCTTTATTCTGATCAAAATAACTCAGTTTCGAACCGGTTGCTGCACCATGTCTTTTCAAATCATAGTCGGTCCGGGAGGCCACACCTTCCAACTCACCCCAACCCCATGGATAGAGGTATTCAATATCGTAGCAGTCGTCGGAATAGTGAGCGAGCTCATTCTTATCGTGCTGTCTTAGCCGGAAATTTTCAGTACTGTTCGCATACTTGCGATACCAGTTCATCCGCTCCTGGGTCCAATAGCTCAACCACTGCTCTTGCGTGCCGGGCTCAATGAAAAATTCCATTTCCATCTGCTCGAATTCGCAGGAACGGAAAATGAAATGCTCGACGACGATTTCATTGCGGAACGACTTGCCCTGCTGAGCGATACCGAAGGGCACTTTCATCGATGTCGTCTGCTGCACGTTAAGGAATTGGACGAACATGGCCTGGGCCGTTTCCGGACGCAGATAAACCAAGGATCGGCGCAAGCATTCTTCGTATTTGGCGCGCATTTCCCGTTCGTCGAGATTCTTATCTTTAATCTCTTTAAAGAATTCCGACAAAGTATCCACCGGCCCAAGAGTGGTGCGGAACATGCCGTTAAACTGTCGTTCGTCGCTAAGATTGGGTGAACCACAGACCGGGCAAACATAGCCACAGGCGCCGACGGCGGCTTTCAACTTCTTACCGGAAGACTTGCCGCCTTCATGAAAAACGATTTCCGTACCAACTTCGGCACGAGGTGCTTTGTCGCCGCGGAAGCGTTCCTTGCAATTGAGACAGTCCACGAGGGGATCAGAAAAGCCTGACACATGGCCCGAGGTTTCCCAAACTTTAGGATGCATGATAATCGAAGCATCGATACCGACAATATCATCGCGTTCGTACACCATGGAACGCCACCAGGCGGCGGCAATATTTCTTTTCAGTTCCACGCCTAGCGGACCATAATCGTAGGCCGATTTCAGACCGCCGTAGATTTCGGAGCTTTGGAATACAAAGCCGCGGCGTTTGCAGAGCGACACGATTTTTGTCATCAGATCCAATTCGTTCAAAGCTCCAACTCCTGCACAGGCAAAAAAGTCTCGAAAAGGGAAAAGATAGACTGTTCCCGCTAATTGCTCAAGTTGGAATCGGCCGGTCGATGTTGGCGAGTTTCGGTCGGGATGGAATAGGAGCGATCTTTTACCAGTCAAAAGGGAAGGGCCCTCGTGACTTGGAAAAAGCCTTAAGAGTCGAGCAGGCTCAGCGCGACTTCTGGTTGAATGGAAGTCTGAACACTATGCGGACCATGGCCTTGCAAGGCTTGCTGGGTCAGTTGCGCAGTGGCAAGGCCGAGTTGCACTTCTTCGTCGATGAGCAGGTCCTGCGCTTCCGGTGGCGTCGTTTCTTCGCTGCTCACCAGAGTCAGGTTGGGTACTTGAGCCACAGGAGCAAGGACATTCATGGTTTGACGATAACCGCTCAGGTCGCTGGGTGCTATATGCAATCGTTCTATGGAATGACTTGCCCATGACGGAGTGTTGCCTTCGGATGAATCCAGGGGACTGGCGATTTTCAGGGTGCGGTAAGGCAGACTGTCAGGGCTTTCCATCTGTCCGTAGAAGGATGCCAGGGCCAAATCCTCGAGAGGATGATCGCTTGAAGTCCGACTTTTTTGCTGGGCAACATGCATGGTTAAGCGTTGCAATTCGTCCTGCAAAGAGGCGTATTCTTTGCTCGCCAAATCGCTTTCCGAATGCGGAATCAGGGCCTGACGCAAGCGCTGAATCAGGCGATGGCTATCTTCATGTTCTTTCCTGTTCAAGTGGGGGCTCAGGCTGCGATTTCGAACCCGCTTTGAGGGATCGATTGGGCTAAAGGATATGCGCTTGGATACACGCCAATGAATTTTGTCAGCAGCCTGCAAGGACGATACTTCGGCATTGCGTCTTTGCAATCGAATCATAGAGATGGCTGTACGGTCTTTCAATCCCATCTCGGACCTCCTGTCACGCTTTGGGAAACATAGCTTTCGTATCAAAATCTTCGGCAGCTAGGAATGAAGCTTAAATCGGGGTAGGGGGATAGGGATTCAAGTGCCTGATTTTTTTACCAGGAAAACATTATAAATTTTTGATCCTTGGACTCGTATGGGCAGCAATAATCGACTCGGTTTTTTTTACTCGTTTAACAAAACCATCGACAAAAGCCTGAGGTTTTTGCGAGCTTGCCCATTTGGTCTGTCCTTACCAGAGCTGGCAGAACTTACGAAGAGGCCGGAACTGTGCCGGCTATTGCTTAGACAAAAACTTTGTAAACGGCTAAGAAGGAGTATCACCCATCAGAGACCGTAAGAGGAAAATATGGTTTACCGAGCAATTCTTTTTGATATCGATGGCACCATGGTTCGCGCAGGGGGCGCTGGAAAAGTGGCCTTGGCTAAAGCTTTGGCTGAACTGCACACCATTGGGCAGCCGATGGTGGATATCAATTATGGAGGACGCACGGACCTTTCGATTACGCGAGAGCTTTTTGAGTTGCATGGACTGCCATGGACGACCGAATCCGGTTGGAAATTTTTAAACAGCTATGCCCAGCATTTTGAGGAAGCCTTGCAATCGCAAGCACCGATTCTCTTGCCTGGCGTCAAAGCCCTTCTCGACAGTTTGCAGGCCCAGGGTCGTCATCAGTTGGGTTTACTCACCGGCAATATCGAACGCTGTGCCAAGCTAAAACTGAACGCCTTTGCCCTATGGCCTTACTTTGATTTTGGTGGGTTTGGTGATCATCATGAAGACCGCTCAGAAATTGCAGCGGAAGCCTATCGCCTAGCGACAGAGCGGCATCAAAAGCTTTTGCCACCCCATGAAGTGCTCATCATAGGCGATACACCAGCCGATGTGCGCTGTGCGCGAAGTATTGGTGCCGATGTCCTGATTGTCGGTACTGGACCTGTAAGCAGAGAATCGATCGAGGCATTGAGTCCCGATTATTTTCACGACGATCTGTCGAAGCTCGATACTATCCTGGCTCTGCTGAATCGCGAGGATTAAGCTCGTTGGATATCCTCAGCAGGGCTAAATGATCTTGGCATGGAAAGCAATGTGCAGCCAGCCTTTCAGCTTATTTGTCGACATGCCAGAACAATGTCGATTCCCACAGGAGCCCCGGTGCTCCTATGGCCGATACGCCAAGGGTCGGATCGATTTGGCCACTTTTCGCATCGATCATCTGCACCGTCAATGCTCCAGCGCGATAGGTCTGGCCAGGGCCGGGAGCATTGGACCGAACGAGATTGGTTTGCGAAGGGATGAGCTGATCCGCAATTGATTTGGCAGGATTAAAGCTGACCAGAAAGCTGCTTAGTTTTTGCGTACCAGCCACTCCGCTTAAACTGAACAGAGGCAGGTCGCCCGACTGGCTGCGTTTTTGCCAATCAGTAGCGGGATAAGACTGACCATTGATGGATATTCTTGCCCCAGGGGAAAGCTGAGCGTTGGCCACAATAATTTTAAAACTCTGGTCGGCTGTCAAAGCCTCCGTAGGATCGACAAATTTTGGATCCAAAAGCTTGAAATAATCCACCGCGGTGACATTATATTTGTCATCATATTCATGAACATGTTGAACCGTTGTTCCCTGATTAAAAGCATAGGAAGC
>JBGSRE010000210.1:0-2222 GCA_041737755.1 Oligoflexus sp. | reverse complement strand
CTTCAACGGTTTTTATCAGATCCCGATATAGCTATGGTATTTCCGCCATGGGGAGGGTCGAGGTTGAATGAAATCCTTCCGCTCATAGATTTTGTTGCACTCAGCAAAACGCCGAAATGGATTCAAGGCTTTTCAGATATCAGCACCTTTCTTCTACCCTATACCTTAGCGACTGGTATTGCCAGTGCGCATGGTTGCAATCTTATCGATTTCGTTCCCAAGCAGTCCGACGACCTTTCCAGACCAATTCTTGAGCATCTAGGCCACGATCTTGGTAGCTCATTTACCCAGCTGGCTTCCAAGCTTTGGCAGAAATCTTGGCCGGACTACCAAGCCGATCCAGAAGTTGCCTTTCGTCTCACCGAAAGAACGGAGTGGAAATCTCTTCATGCTGCCAATCACTCCGTTGAATTGAAGGGACGCCTTCTGGGTGGTTGCCTGGATACGCTTAATTTTCTGGCAGGGACAAAATTTGGAGATGTTCCTAGTTTTATTCGACTTCATCAAAAAGATCAGGTCATCCTGTATTTAGAGAATTCAAGTCAGAGTCCGAGTTCTGTGCATCGGCATTTATTTAACATGAAGCACGCTGGATGGCTGGATGGGATCGGTGGACTTCTGCTAGGCCGAATGAATGGCAAAGATGGCGAGACGGCGGACGAGTTTAGCTTCCACGATGCCTTGCAGGGAATACTTTCGGATCTGAAAATTCCGGTCCTTTATGATCTGGACATTGGTCATGTTGTGCCCCAGATGACTCTTATCAACGGGGCCTTGGCCAAAGTCTTTTATAAAGATGGCAGGGGCTGGATTGAACAGACGCTGATTTGAACCACGAGTTCTGCTCATAGCCGCACAGCCTTCCGTTATAAAACCTTCGACTTATTGTACCGACAACTCAGCCAAAGGCAGATCCAAGAACGTCGTATCAGGCAGCAGCGGCGACTCCGCTTGGATGAGTCGGCTCATGAAGATGCAATCCCAACCCATACTTTCGCGCCAAGCCTCGGAGCTGGTGTCGCGTTCCCAGGCCCATTGAAAGCGTCGAAAGCTGAGATCATCTCCAGGCTTCGGACAAAGTTGCAGCAAGCGCTCCACTAGTACAGGGGACGGGCCGTCTACGAGATACTGAAAGAATGGATTGCCTGACTGACGATCGTAAATCTTTTTGACGATATCACGCGACCTGCTGATAGACGAGTTCATAGCAAAACGCAAAAGTGAAGCAACAGCTTTGAGATGCAGGGCATAGCCAGGTTTCTCTTTGTCGGCGCTGATAATTTCCAAGTCGCTGACATCCAAACTTTCATTGTTGCGCATTTCATGAGTGCTAGGCAGTTCAAGAAAATCCCAGACCCGCTTGATCAAGCCCCAAGTTGCTGGCGTCAGCGTGCAAACTTCGTTGTCGTTATCCCGGCAGCTGCGATACGTCCACACAGAGCAACCGCCCGTGAGCGGGTTTTTGATGCGGCAGCTGCGATTTCTTTCAATCCACCTTAGCCAATTTTGAGCCGCTTCACGGTCACGGGTCCGCACGAGATAGAGAAGGACTCCCAGACTCTGATCGCGAGAGAAGGACGATCCTTCCCCAAGATTTCCGGGGTTCCGCCTTGGTGATCGCCAGAATCGGCCGTCTGCATCCTGTGAAGCGCGAACCGTTTCGCAGCCTTGGTCTTCTCCCGAAAAACACAAGAGACCATTGAAGATCATGGTGTCACCATCATCGCAGTCGTCTTTGGCCGGAAATCCCTGGCAGGTTCTTGCTACCTCTTGGCGCCAAAAAACTACCGATTCTTGCAGACTCTGTGCAGAAAGCGGAGTGGTCCCCAGCAGCCATAGCAATAGTAGTGGCATATAAGGCATCCTAGCGCAAAATTGATTTCGTGGAGTAGGTATACTTAGACAGTATAGAACGCCAGTTCACCAAAAGTGTCTATTCGAAAAAACTGCAGGGCATTGGACAGGCTGGATGTAAGTCTTTTTGCTCTACCAAAGAGCCAGCGCAAATCAGTCAATTATCTGTGTGAGATGACTCGACAGCCTGCAGTATGTTCCTTACGGGCGGATTTATCGGCTCAAGATCAGACGATGTAGGAGGGCGAGCCATATAATTGATCAACTGGCTCAAATTCCGCCGGTCTTCACTCACCACTCGGCGCTCTGCATGCAAACTAAAACCAGACAGGGCTGTACAATGGGGGCCCTTGAATTCCATGACATCC
>JBGSRE010000178.1:0-9805 GCA_041737755.1 Oligoflexus sp. | reverse complement strand
CGATGTCCGGGCGGATATCTACAGTCTATGCATTCTTTTTTATGAAATCGTCACGGGAGTTTTGCCCTACTCTGGTCAAACGACTGCCGAAGTGATCAATAAGATCATGGTGGGTCGCTACACAGCAGCTAATCTTTTGGCTCCCGATCTGCCCTTTGTCATCAATGAAATCATCAATAAGGGCCTAAAAAGCGTCAAAGAAGAACGCTTTCAGGATATTCTGCAATTATCTCAGGCACTCGATGAATTTTTAAAGAGCTTTGGCTTTGGTGAGAGCCGTGTTGAACTCGAACAATATACCATCAACCGCATGGCCTTTGATGAGCGTTTGGCTAACTTGAAAATGCCTAAGACCAGCATTGCTAAAATTGAATCGCATAAAAATATTCTAGACCAAAATAAGCCCTCGAGTTCGCGTAGTCATTTCACTGCAGTGACTCCGAAAGCCGATCCGGCACATTCATCAAAAGAAAGCCGGGCAGCCGCAGCTGCTTCTCAGGCGACCACTGTTCCGCCTCGAAGGGCCCGACCTGTTGATGGCAATCATGATAATGCTCAACCACGAATGCACGCTCCGCAGCAAAAGCATATTAGCCATCGGCCTAGCTCTTCGGTGGACTTACCCACTCAACTGCTCCCACAGGCTCCGCAGCAGTCAACTAAACAGCATCGGCAGCCGACTCAAGGACCGCAATCGAATCAACCAAAATCAACCATTCCACCGCATTCTCATAGCACCCGTTCCAATCCCTATCGAATACCTCCACAGAAGGTCATTATTCGCGAAGTAGGGAGTCACGAACACCGTCGCAAGAAATCTAACTCCAGCACCTTTCTCTTGTTTGGATTGATTGCCGCGATTGCTTTGGTCTTTGTATTCGGTGGGGACAAACTGATGGAACGCGTGCGACGCGATACCAACAAGGTCGCCCAGCAGATAGATCCTAGTAAAAAGAAGAAGACCAGCCGTGAGGCAAGAGAAGAGGGCAGCCCGGAGTCGAAAGCCGATAGCCCTGTGGAAATGCCGGATACAGTGGAAAGTCAGAGCGTTGTGATCGAGAGTAACAAACCAGCCATTCCAAGTGAAAAGGAGGTGGCGAGTTTTAAAACCGGCAAGCCGGTCATCACCACCAACAAAGTGCTGAATCAAAATAGTAAAAGCAAGGTAGCGGCTAAAGGAACTCAAGACGCCCCGTCGGTGCCTCGAACCACTCCGCCTCCCCCGGTGGTGATCTCACCCGCGCAGGAAACTCGTCCTCCTGTTCTCGCATCTGTTCCCGAACGAAATCCACCGGCCACCGACCGTTTGCCGCCTGAACCGTCTAAAAAGGCCGAAGCCGGGATACTGAAGATCACATCCCTTCCTCCTGCTGAAATTTATATTGATGGCAAGCTTTACAATAGCACCAACGATGAAGAAGTCCTCAATCGAGGGATCCGCCTGGATCCAGGCAACTATTCCTTGCGCTTGAAACGCAGGGGTTACAAATCGGATGAACAAAACATTCAGGTCAAAGCCGGTGAAACTCGCAACCTGGAAGTCACCCTCGTGAAAGCTGTGGACCTAGTTGAATTTATCATTCTAACCAATCGCCATCCTTCTAGTCTGATCATAGAGGACCTGAAAGATGGTGGTCGACGCAAAGAAATGAGCCTGACCAAACGATCGGTGATTTTGAATTTAAAGCCGGGGACCTACCGGGTGATGGTGAGTTTTGATCAGGTGGTCATCAATCGGGTGATCGAACTGAAAGAAAATGAAGGATCTCAAACCTTCAACGCTGACTTCAAGTGACAGTTATGAAGAAAAGAACGCTAAAATTATGCCGGACATGCCTGAGCCGATGGTTCACGGGATGCTTGGTGTTTGCTTTTTTTACGCTTCCTTCTCTCCCAGTCCTCAGCAAAAATTCGGCATATAAACAAGGCTTGCAGAATTACGCCAAAGGCGAGTTTGATAAATCCATTCAGAACTTGCAAAAAGCCCTGAAAAACAAGCCCAGCAAAACGGAAAAAACCAAAATATATAAATACATTGGCCTGAGTCTTTATACTTTAGGGCGGCGCACCGAAGCCGAAAAAAACTTCGAACAGTGTTTGGCTCACGACAGTAAATGCAGCATTGATCGCAATGAAGCACTGGATGAATCGGTGCTGCCTTTTTTTCAAGACATTCGAAGACGCCAGGCCGAAAAAGAGCCGATGGCTAAAGCTAAAACTAAAATTCTAGTCAAAACTTCAGCTAAAGACGCCGAGGTCCTGCTGGATGGTATCTTGCTAGGTCCAGCCAACAGCTCTTTAGATGCCAAGTCAGGAACCATGGAAATCATCTTACAGGCCAAAGGCTATCGAGCTCGTCGCGTTAAAATCGCTATCAATAAACTGGTAGAGAACGTTTACGTAATCGAGCTCGATAAGATTGCGCCGAAGCCTGAAGTCAAACCCATTCCCAAAGTTGATCCCAAAGAAAAAGCTCGGCTGGCAAAGCTGGCAGCCAAGGAAAAAGCCCGGGAGCAAGAGGCTATAAAAGACAAGGCTCGTCAGGTAAAGCTGGCCGCACAGGCCAAGACTAGGGAGGAGGAGGCATTAAAAAAGAGCGCTTTGGAGAAGGACAAGGCCCGCAAGCTAGAAGCGCGTAATCTAAGGGAAGGGGCCAAGGAAAAGGTACCTCCCGTGCTACCTAACGAAGATCTCTTGGAAGGAAATAGTGACAAAGGTAAAGACAACAAAAAGGATCGGCTCGCCAAACATTCCAACAGCGACCTGGAAAAACCTAGCAAAAAGCGTGACGATGGCCTAGAACTAGCTGAAGAGAGGGGTCCACCTCCAGCAACGGACAAAGACTCCGAAAGAGAAGTGACTAAGGAAGCCACGGCTGCCGCAGATGAACCGCCGAAAACAGAAAGCGTCCGCGAGCCGACGAATATTTTTCACTTTCTACCTTTGGGTATTGGGCAGTTTTATAATGGCGATTTTCTCCTAGGCACAGCCTTTTTAGGCGCCCAGATCTATTCTGTAGGAGTGATCTTTGTGGCCAATCAAGATATTCAGCAGGCTGAAACGAATCAGGAAGCCGCCTTTCGGCAGGCTCAGATCGATCCCAATGTGACTCAAGCGGATATCGACGCCTTCACTTTCGCTAAAAATAAATTTGTCAAAGAGAAGCAGCAAAGAATTGATCTCGCCTCGGGAGTCCTAGCAGGGACCTATGCGTTTGGTGTTTTGCATGCCATCATCATGCGTCCGATCATCACTCAAAAATCCAGTAGTCTGCTTCCCGAAAGTTCCAAGACTCAAGCGAGTCAACTGACCTGGCAACTCCAGCCAACCCCTCAGCAAGGGCTTCAATTGGCCGTGCGCTGGGACTTCTAACTCATTGCCAATCCATGCAAAAGGCTGCCAGCACTTCACCGGTTGAGCACACCCTTTTCTTCAACTAGAGCCTGGTCCTCATGCAGGATCACTGCATGCTTGAGGTCCAAGCGAATACCAATGGTTGACCCGACATGATGATTCTCGTGATGACTGGAGGTAAAGCAATGAATCTCTAGACCACTCGGCAGTTCCAGTTGATAGATACGATACATGCCGCGAAACGCCACCTGCTTGACCAAAGCCCGCAAGCTTGCTGCATCATCATGAATGATATCATCAGGCCTTAATAAGAGAGTGACTTTGTTTCCCGCCAGATGCTGTATGTCTTCCGCACAGACCAGCTCGCCTAATTCAGAATAAAGGCAGCCTTCGCTGGTAATTTCGGCTGGTAAAAATGAACCTATTCCTAAAAATTCTGCTACCACCCTGTTGTTCGGTCTATGATAGAGATCATAGGCATCGCCCCATTGCACAATATTTCCCTGAGCCATCACCCCAATGACATCGGCCATATCAAAAGCCTCGTCTTGATTGTGAGTGACGATCAGCGCCGTGACGCCAAAGAATTCCAGCAGCACTTTAAGTTCGTGTTTCATGCGCTCTCGGAGCGATTGATCCAGGTTCGAGAAGGGTTCGTCTAGCAAGAGAAGTTCTGGTTCCGGCGCCAAAGCTCGCGCCAGGGCAACTCTTTGCTGCTGTCCACCCGACAGTTCGCTAGGATAGCGATGGGCAAAGGACTCCAATGCTACGGAGTGGAGCAGGTGACGAATTTTTACCTGGCGTTCCTGTTTGGACAAGTGGCGAATCCCAAAGCTAATGTTTTCTGCCACGGTCATATGAGGAAACAGTGCATAATCCTGAAAGAGGACACCGACTCGCCGTTTTTCGGGAGGTACGTTTCGATCGCGACTGCTCACCAGCCTTTGATTCAAAAGAATGCTACCTTGCTCAATCGCTTCAAAGCCAGCGATACAACGCAGTAAGGTGGTCTTTCCGCACCCGCTCGCCCCAAGCAAGCAGGCAATTTTTCCCTCATGCAAGGTGAGGCTGGCCGCATGCAAAATTTTCTGTGAGCCATAGCTATGCTGAACGTCTTTCACTTCGAGTACGACTCGACTCATGAATTCAGCTCCTTTTTCTGCTGAAAAAGCCAGAGCGGCAAGATTCCAATGAGAACCAAAAGAAGGGCTGGAAGGGCTGCACGCTCCCATTCTCCTTCGCTTGTCCAGCCGTAGATGCGAACCGATAGACTATCCCACCCAAAGGGCCGAGTCATCAGCGTTAATGGCATTTCCTTGATCACGTCGACAAAGACCAAGAGAAAACCCGAAGCCAAACTTCTCTTCAGCAGCGGCCCGTGAATGAGTCGGAACTGCTGCAGACCGTAAATACCATAAAGCTTGCCGGCCTCATCGAGGCGCGGCGAGATCCGGGAAAGTCCAGCATCGACGGAAGAACTGGCCACAGCTAGAAAGCGAATTCCAAGGGCCAGGACCATACTCAAAATCGTTCCCGTTAAGATGAGGGATCCCGAATAGTTGAAGGCAATTGCCAGAAAATCGACCAGCAGGTGATCCAATTTTACCAGGACGAGAAAGACACCGATGGCCATGACCGAACCTGGAATTCCATAACCAAGCTGAGCTATCTGCTGGCTCCGATGCAAACTTGTAAGCGGTACATAGCGTCTTGCCAAACACACAATAGTGGCTGCAATAGTAGCGACCAAGGCAGCCAAGCCACCGAGAATAATCGAGTGCAACAGGAGTTGCAGAATTTCTCTTGAAAAAAGCTCCAACGGATTCTGCAAGACCCAGAACAGCAAGTGTCCGCAGGGAATAAGAAAGGCCAGCGCGAACACTGTCCAAGTGTAAGAACTGGCTAGAAACGCCTGAAAGCCTTGCAGCTTTAAACGATCTCCTGAACTATCGGGCTGCGAAGAAGTGTACTGGTGCCCTTGTCGCGATTTCTGTTCCGCGTAGTAGATGATAAAGGCCAGCATTACTAGAAAACTGGAGAGTTGGGCCGCCGTTTCAGGGGAAAAGAAGCCAAACCACACTTTATATATTGCCGTTGTAAAAGTGTTGATACCGATAATGGAGACGGTGCCAAAGTCGTTTAACACTTCCAAGGCAACCAAACACAGCGCCCCGGCGATCCAGGGCCTTGCAAAGGGAATTGCCAGACGGGTGAATACTGTCAACGGCGAAGCACCCAAAGATCGAGCGGCTTCCAAAGTGCTCCGACCCTGGGTGGAAAAAGCATCGAAGCTAAAAACATAGACGTAGGGAAACAAAGCCAGGGACATGATAACGATTCCACCAGGCAAAGATCGCACTTCGGGAATCCAAGCATCGCCCCCAAAGATTGCTCTTAGCGCCGTTCGCAAGGGCCCGGCATAATCCAAGAGACCGACGAAAACAAAGGCGCTGACATAAGCTGGAACAGCAAAGGGAAGTATGAGTCCACGCCGAAGCCAAGCCGATCCTGGAAATCTATACTGAGAGCAAATCCAGGCCAGACTTACACCGATGATAAAAGTAAGAACCACGACGCCGATGAGAAGAACGGCCGTTTGCCAGAGCAGAGTTGGCAAAAGATATTCGAGAAGATGCTGCCAGTGGGCTTGATTCAAAGGCAAAAACCAGGACGTCAGCACGACCAGGACAGGTGCCAGGACTATAGCGGCGATGCCGTAAGACAGGTATCGCCAGCTTTCTGTTTGCCGATTTTTCTGATAGCGGGGATTCAATTGTAGCCAACTCGATCCATCAGTTTAATAGCTTTTTCCTGCAGCTCACCAGCCTTCGCGATATTGGTCAAGGATGGTTCGAAGGTTCCCCATGACTGGACTAAGCTCGAAGGTTTTACTGCTGGATTTACCGGATATTCATGATTAATCTCGGCAAACATACCCTGTGCCTCGGCTGACGATAGCCATTCCAAAAGTTTAATGGCCTCGGCTTTTTGAGGAGCTGTTTTCAATAAACCTGCTCCACTAATATTAACATGCACGCCCCCTGACGCTTTGCTTGGAAAGAATAGCTTGGCGTTCAGCTTGGGATTTTTTTCCAAGAGACGTCCAAAATAGTAAGTATTGACGATGCCGATATCACATTGTCCAGCAGCAATGGCTTCGATCAGGGCTGTGTCATCCTGGAACACTGGAGCAGCCAAGTTTTGCACCCATCCTTTGATGATTTGCTCAACCTTTTCCTCGCCTTTATCGACGATCATCATTGCCACCAGAGACTGATTATAAACTTTTTTGGACGAGCGCAAACAGAGTCGTTTCTTAAAGACGGGATCCGCGAGGTTTTCATAGGTTTTGATGTCTTCTGATTTGAGCTTGGCTGGATTATAGACAATCGTCCGCGCCCTTTGCGAAAGACCAAACCAATTATTGCCTGGATCCCGCAGATAATCAGGGACATTCTTTGTCAGGCTTTCGCTTTTTACGGCTTCAAACAATCCCGATTGGGCGGCACTCCAAAGATTGCCGGCATCCACTGTGAGCAAGAGATCGGCCGGACTTTTCGCGCCCTCGCCTTTGATTCGCTGGATAAGCGTGGCGGCATTGTCGGTTAAATAATTGACTTTAACGCCGGTTTTTTTGGTGTAGGCTTCGAAAATTGGTTTCACCAAATGATCCTTGCGCTCGGAATAGACCGTCACAGAGACATCTTTTGCTACCAGAAGCTTAGAACCAGTGAGAAGCGTGATGAAGGCAAAGCATAATTTCCATGTCATATATACAGACTCCTGCGCATTTCGATATTGAGAATCAATATTCTTTTATCACTGTCTTTTGCCTTCGCCTAGTGCTTTTGACGATAATAAAGACCTTTCGCTTGGGCCAAGACGGTGAACAGGCTATATTTAGCAGGATAAATGGCCAATGAATACCGAAGGGGTCACATCGAGGCGACTGATCGGATGGCTTTATCCCCATCTCGCATCGATTATCATGAGATGCGTAAGGCCATTCGAGAGGCGCAACAGCATGGAGTTCAAGCAGGTCCTCAAACAATGGAGCATCGCTCTGACCGGTGGCATCGCCTGTGGTAAATCCACGATTGCCACTATAATACGCCAGCAGGGCTTCATTGTTTTCGATGCCGATATCATATCTCGTCAAGTTGTCGCGCATGGAACGGAAGGCCTCGCCGAAGTCGTCGCCAATTTCGGTCCTGAAATCCTAGAAGCAGATGGTTCCATGAATCGGAGCGCCATGCGAACGCTGGTTTTCAGTGATCCAGAGAAAAGACTGCAGCTCGAATCCATCATTCACCCGCGCTTGCAGGCTGAGCTCGTCAAAGAACTAACAAAGCATGGCTTTTTTGAAAAGCAAGAGATCTGGTTTTACGAAGCCAGTTTGATTTTTGAAAGACAACGAGCCGCTGATTTCAAACAGCTGTGGGTGGCCTACTGTCCCGAGGACGTGCAAATAGAACGTGTGATGCAACGGGATCGTTGTTCCCGTGAAATGGCCCAAGCCATCCTCGCTTCGCAGATGCCTGCTCGTGACAAGGCCGATCGCGCCGACCGCGTGATCCGTACCGATTGTTCTCCAGAAGAGTTGCAACGCCAGGTATTAAAAGTCCTGTCTCCCCTTCTGACTGCCGAGCAAAGCCCTTGACATAAGCGAGCATACCTTGACGAAACGAAGCAAAAAAGGCCCGAAACGAGCGCATCACGACCAGCACCATCCAGCGCCTATCGAACCGAGCCTGTTTCGCAAAGCCCCTTCTGTGCAACCACTGGAAGATCGCATCCCACCAGGTGAAAGGGATGCCACGCGCAAAGCTAAGCAGAGAACCGATGCTGGCATTGAAGAATGGCTATTGAAGGCTGCAGAAAATGCCCGCAAGCCTCACCGCGATCTCAGCAAGGTGCCGCTGATCGATCAATTGGATCCCTGGCAAAGGGAGGCATTTGATGCGCTGCTCAATGGCGAACATGTGATCGTCGATGCTCCCACTACGGCTGGTAAAACGCGGGTTGTGGAAGCCTTTTTTGAAATCAATATTACCGATCCCAAATTTCGTGCCGCTTACACGACCCCCGTGAAGAGTCTTTCCAATGATAAACTGCGCGAATTTAGCGAAACTTTCGGCAAAGAAAATGTAGGAATCGCCACGGGAGATATCAAAGAAAATCTGAGCGCCCCGATTGTGGTGGCAACGCTGGAATCCTATCGAAACTCATTGCTTGGAGTGGAGCCTGATCTTGGTCGATCCCTAGTGGTCTTTGATGAATATCATTTCATGCAGGATACGGGACGCGGCAGTGCTTGGGAAGAGGCCATCATTCTTACGCCACCCACCTGCCAGCTGCTGATGCTATCAGCCAGTGTTGATAACCCCGAACAGTTCTGTGCCTGGATCACAGCGATCAGCGGCCGCCTTTGCCGTTTGATTCAGACCAAAGAACGGCCAGTTCCTTTAGTCGATCTGATTTTTTTCCGCGAACAGTGGATGTTGCTGTCCGAAGTGGAACATATGCTGCCTCAAAAAGCTTCGGTGCCCTCCCGTTTCCCGCTCGAACATGAGGAAATTGCCCGACGTTTGCAGGCCATCCCGGCGATGGGCCTGACGCCTTGCATCATTTATGCAGGAAGGCGCATGTCCTGCGAAAACATGGCTGAAGAACTTTGCAAACATCTGCAACCCATTTCGGCTGAGGAATCGCAAAAGATCCGCGAGTTGATTGAAAAAGATCCCGAAATCGATGACCCGATGAAATTTATCAAAGCTAACCTAAGGCGAATGCTCCTCGTCTACGGCCTTGGCTATCACCATTCCGGGCTTGCCCCCTATGCGCGGCGGACCATTGAAAACCTCGTCAAGCGAGGCCAGCTTCGCTTCTGTGTGGCCACCATGGGGCTGAGCATCGGCATTAATTTTTCGGTCCGCTCGACCTTGGTCAGCGACTACACCCGCCCGGGTGAATTCGGATTTACTCAGTATTCCTCGTCAGAAATTTTGCAAATGCTGGGTCGTGCTGGTCGCCGAGGCAAGGACCTTGTGGGCTTTAGTCTCTGGCCTTCAGTGGCTGCCTTTCAAAAATTTGGTGGCACGCGCCGTGACACCTGCGAATCCCGTTTGAAAAACGACCCTACAACATTTCTCGGTCTTTTGGGTCGTGGCTTTAAATTGCGCGATGTCGAAAATTTTTATGAAAAGAGCTTCCTCCGCTTCAGCGATAAATCAGTCCGTTTTGCCCTGATCCGGGATCAGCCCCTCAAAAAAGCTTTGGGTGCAGAAAGCCTGCCCTGTGGTCGCTCGCCTGCTTCGGCCTTCGCTGCCTTTTGGCGCGAGGAGCCCAGCTCTCTTTGTCCCAGTTGTCCGCTGCTCACGCCCTGTCATGCGCATATTCACAAGCAGATGAGCAACTTGCTGGCTCAACTGCACATTCACCTGCATAGCAT
>JBGSRE010000175.1:0-4675 GCA_041737755.1 Oligoflexus sp. | reverse complement strand
CTCGCGGCGCCTGCACGCGCGGCTGAGCTGAGCAGGCTGGCCAGGTTAAGGAGACTGCCGATACCCTTCTCAGTGGCACTATGGAAAACATTGACCAGCAGATGGAAGTCTTAAGCGAGCGTTTCGATGCTCTTTCGGCAGATGTCCGTCACCGGCTACGCTCTGTGGATGAACATCTCCATCAGAAGCCTTACCTGTATCTGCTCGGTGTCGCCGCGGTCGGGCTTGGTTTGGGGCTGCTCATGAGAAGAAAAACATCGACTGAAACATAAATCACGAGACGTTTTCTGTCGTGGTATCGTGCATGAATGAATAGAGGGTTGATTGAATAGTAAAGGTTGGGAAGCTTGGCTTTCCAACCTTTTTATTTGGATAGAGAGAAATAATAAATGAAATAACGAGAGTTGGTACATTTCATGAAAGGGAATCTCTGTGTTTTGGAGTTCTTGGCCTCGATGGTCAAGTAGAAAAAAGACGGATGAAGGAGTTCAAGATGAGTACTCAAGATAAACAGCAAGCTCATGTTGTTCAGAAAGACCATAACAAAACAGCAGAGAGTCGCCAGGCAAATTCTGAAAAGGACAGGTCAGCTCAACAAAAAGGCAGCAATGCTCGTGATGAAGCGCAGCGTGGCAAGGCTTCACAATCGACCCAACAAACAGCGCCCCAGTCGAAAGGCGCTCAAAAATCTTCGCCGACTGTCGATAGTGATGATGATGAGCTGATGGATTCTAACAATCAAAAGGCACGATCAGGTTCGAATGACAAATCCAAGTCGCAGAGACATAGTTAGTCGCTGGCGCGAAATTGAAAATTTCGCGCAGGGACTATCCTGAGCGAAGCGAAGGATCTCGTGGAATCAGGTACTTATCGGCGAGATCCTTCGTCCTTGCACTCCTCAGGATAGTCTCTGGCGCTTTAGGCGCCAGAGACTAGTTAAAAATACAGTTTCGATTGGCCTCCATGAACAGTCGAAACCATTCAAAGGAACCAGGATAAATCCTGGTTCCTTTGTCTCAGGAAGGCAATGCAATGGGCTCCAGTGAAACGACAGGTACTTTACCTATGATGGAAAGCACTCCGCTAGATTTGCATCGAATTCCATCGATGGATTTTGATGGCGAGGATGATTTCAATTTCGACGACAATGGTCTCTGTCTAAGGAGCTGGGGAGAAAAATCGGCTGGATTGAGGCCACCCTGGTCTTGGAAAATGGTCTGTCCAGCTATCCTGCTTCGTCTATGGACCGACGCTTTCAAACGGATCCATACGCTTCGCTCTCTCTCTTTTGAAAAGGACCCTAAGGATGAGGGGTTTTTCTAGTGAAAATGAACGATATTGTGAGGAATGTTTATGAGTAGATCGATATTAGGCAAAGCCTTCTCACTTATGCAGTATGCGTTGCTCGTCTATGCTGGGTCCTGGTTACTAGGTGTAGCCCAAAATAAGCGGCAGCTTGTTCTTGAGCAAAAGAAAGCCAAGAAAAGGGCTTCCGAAAGGGTCGACACTGCTTCCGAGGACTCCTTTCCAGCCAGCGATCCTCCCGCTTGGAGCGGCAACGGCATAAGGATAGGTGACATTCATTAAGTCTCCTTTGCGACCAAAAGTATTGGCGAAGTATAATCTCGGTCTATGATAAATCGATGATCCATAAAGATCTGAGATACCGATCGGCGTTTCTTTAAGACGTTGCGCTTCACTGCAGATAAGAACATGCTAGGACCAGCAGCAAGCGCCACATCTTGATTGAGACTATTTCTACTAGGGGAGTAACTTGAACAATTTACAACCGGTCCATTCCGTTCCCTTGTCTGCGAAATATGCTAGTAAATACAATATGATGAATGATTCTTTGGACGATCTCATGAGATCGCCTATTGCCGATATGATCGAGTTTTTATGCAGTCCCCACCGGATCGGACGCTATCGGCAGGGCAGTTCTGAGGCGGAAGTGGAGTATCTTCTGTGGTTTTTAAACCGCCGTGGATAGCCTTAGGGGAAGTGACCACATTGGCAAGCCCAGTCTGGTCACGGTGAAAATGAAAAAAAGTCAACTCCAAGGATTAAGGTGCCAGATAACTTTCAAAGTGCACTCCGATTGGCCAATGACTTGATTGTGCGAACTTGAAGATAATTTTTTACCGCTTTCGACCACGGTCTATCCTGGCTGGATTCCTTGCCCAGCAAAGTGCTTTGATTTCTGCCTACTTCATCTGATTCCAAGAACTCCTTCATATGATGCAGAATTTCGCCCAAAGCGCTGTCATGGAATGGACTCATCATTCGCATCAAAGCTGTTCCGATCAAACCAGCCGGCGGAATAATATGCACAGTGGCAACAATTTCTGTGCCTTCTTGCGAAGGGCCAGGGTTGAACTGCAAATGACCCGTGATGCGCATTTTTGAATCAGGAAAAGCCATCCATGTTAGGGAGTGGGGTGAGCTTTCTTGAGTCAACTCTACGTTGACAGAGAGTTCAAGCTTCTTGAAGCGATTGGTGAAGGTCCAGACGCTCTGGAAATCATCAGTTTTCTCGACGTGCTTAACGAGTGGGAAAAATTGCGCCATCTGCAGCGGATCTCGGCAGAATTCGTAGACCTCCAAAGGAGATCGAAAGGTCGAGATAAGCTGACGGATCTGCCAGGGGTGAGGATCGGTTAGACCCTTATGATGCATGCGTCCTTGAGGAGTTGAATCGATGTCAAGTGCTCGGTAGAGAGGGCAGTGACCTGTTACGCCCCGGGCCAGAAGATAGGCGCCCGCAGCATTCGAAAATTGAGCCCTAAGACTCAAGAACTGCGGAAGACCATACATCAGTAGGCCACTGCCAATCAGTCCTGAAACCAGCCTTTCATTCTTCGATACATTGCGCCACGAGGAAATATTTTGTAAGGGGGAAGCTGGTTCTTCTGGCTGATTTTCTTGCTGGGTTTTTTCCAAAGTGAGAGTCGTCGGTGCTTTCTTCTTTGGATGAGTGATGGGCTTATTTTTTCGAGACATTTTAACCATGGGAGATTTCCCCTATTTTGCAAAGTGAATGGAATCCTCTCTTCAAAGCAGGGAAGCCTTAAGTTTAGTCCCCTTCATGCACGACCTTAACATGGGTTTTGCAAGATTCCTGCTCTTAAAATAAATTAACCATGAAGCGGTGCTTGGCATGGACACTGCAATCCATTCCCTTGGTTTTAATATAAGAGGAGGAAGTCCATGCCAAATAGCAAGATGCGCTTTCAAAAGCATTCGTTTCGAACTCAGGGACTCACGGCATTGCTGAGGAGAGGCTATACCCCTGGCTTTAGAATCGATGATACACTGTATCGTTTAGCTTTGAATGCAAAGCAAAGATGGAATAAGTCCTTCCATGATGATACTTGGGAAATATTAGCCATAACTGCAGGCATCGGTGCCTTCATCGGTTTTCGATTGGGTAAAAATGGGAATATTTACCAAAGGCCTATCCTATGACACCTAGCACCCTACTCATCATGGATTCGAACGGCACCAAAAATGCTATGCCTCGTTTCGCGAGCATGAAGGATAAAGTAGCGACAGACTTTCAGGATCTACTGAGCCTCCATATGGCCTTGATCAAATCGGCATTCAGAAGCTATATGTCTAAGCTTTTATTGGTACTGATACCTTTGGTCTTTGCCGGAATTTTTATGGCCTTTGGGTTGATCCGAATCGTCGATGGATTAGTGGCAAGCTTGATCTTTGATGCCACGGCCGATGCGAATCAATTTCTGACGAGCGGTGCAATTCTGATCGCCATGGCGGCAGTTCTTCTCACTTTCTCACTGCTTATTCTGGCAAAGTCTAAACATGCTTTTGCTAGTATATTTCAAGAAATAAACGAGGAAATCCAATGGATGAAAAAAATTCTCTAGCGAAAAGTCCGGAGCAGATTCAACTGGCTTTGGCTGAGAAGCGGTTATCCCTCCGAGAAAGCCTTGTCTCTATGGAAAAGGAGGCGGAAAAGCGAGTCATGGATACAATGGATCATGTTCAAAAGCGAATCACTGAGGCTTCGGATGAAATCAGCCAAACCTTGACCAAGCCTTTTCATACTGTGCAAGAAAAGTTACAGAAGGTGCCCGACACTCTTCGTTCAAAGCCTATCCAAACTCTATTGGCAACGGTTGCGCTAGGAGCTGCCGTGGGTTTTGCTGCGGGTCGTCGTTCCAAGCGACGCTATCAAGTGCAGCTCGCTTTGCCAGCTTCAGGGAATCCTTATCAAGAGGCGTTAGCGGTTCATAGCATGCAAAAGGCTCAAGCCAGCCGTGGTTTTATGTCATCGATTGTCGTCGAAGTTAGCCGCCAAATTCTGCTTAATGCCTTGATGAGTCTTGCAAGGCGTCAAAAGTAAGAGGCCTTAACAAGGGAAAAAATCCAGATGAAGTTCGCGTGGATGCAAGAGCAGCGATCTTTGCCCGATAAATCCTGGCGTTATTTTCAGCTTTGCTGGTATTGACAGAATAACTCACTCTATTGAATAGAGGAGTGTAATTCGCTGTTGATCGCCTTTTGTTTCCAGGCCGATGAGTGAAAAAATGGAGTGATTTATGAGTGGTTTAAGTTGGTTGAAATTGCCGGGCTTGATCTGTGCATTTTTCTTGCATCTGTTCGGAATATTTTTCTTGGTTAAAGCGACCAATCTTGATTGCAGTGGAATAGG
>JBGSRE010000111.1:0-5628 GCA_041737755.1 Oligoflexus sp. | reverse complement strand
GACGCCCGGGCATAGCGCGCGCTGCAGTTGTGGCTTGGCGCAGCTGGCGGGCCGGCTCGTAAGTCGGTTGGTCGGTTCGCGAGGGAGGTGAGGAGCGTGCGTGTGGGGGGATGTGGGCGTGTGTGGGAGGGGGGGGGGAGGGAGAGAGGAGTATGATCGCGAAGGCAGGGCGCGGGCTTTTCTGTCGCCGAAGCCGAGACCAGCCGGGTCGCAGGGCGCAGGCAGGTCGCGTGGAGTTGGGACCCACGCCGGTCCTGCTGATTATATTTATGGTGACCGCGAATTATATCACCAATCAATCGATTAATCTGGAGCTGCCTAAAGCAGCCACTGGGCAGGATTCGGGCTCGTCCAATTTGGGTTTCAGCATCGACAAGGATTCCAAACTGTTTTTGGATGGCAAGCCCGTGACTTATGCTGAGTTGCCCCAGATCATTGCCGAACGCAAGCAAGCTAAGCCTGATATTCAAGCTCTCATATCAGCCGATGTGAAAACTCCGCACGGTGATGTCGTCAAATTGATTGACACTGTCCGTCGCAATGGAATTTTAAATTTTGCCATCAACGTGGAAGTTGAAGCTCTGTGAGGGCTCGACGGTAAGCGAGATCAGCGCCACGGATTCATCCGCTGGCGCTTTTGTTTCTGGACCGGCCAGAGAGGCAAATCGGCCTGACAGAAAAATAAGGAAACATTGTGCAGCTTTGCTGTGCTGAGGTATAACCGGGCCTACGAAGGCGTAATATTTTCTTCGAACTCTTGTCCTTATTCAAGGCGACAGAGCTTAGGGAATTCGAAAATTTATGGAGAGGTGGAGCATGGCGGATCAAAAGCAGGAACCTTTGAATGCTGAGGCCTGCTATGAATATGTTTTTCATAAAGTCTTTCCCCTGCGCCCCTCAGACTACTGCACAAAATATCCAAATTGGCCAGGTCTGGTTGGCCTCGAAGTGGAAATGCTTCCACTCTGGACGAGCAGTCTCGACCTCAAGCAAGCCAAGACCGTTCCTCTCTTTGCCAATCCCGGCCTTGTGCCCATGCTGGAGAGTTTGAAAGTTTCCCAGTCAGTCTGGCAATTCAACTATCAGCCGGACGATCCCACCCATCTTCTTACGATCAGCCTTGATGATTCTGACATGGTGAGCTTTGAGCCTGGCGGGCAGTTGGAGTTTTCCACGCGGCCTTATCCTTGCTTATCGGAAGCCGTGGAGCGCATGCAATGCATCCAAGGAATCCTCGATGATGCTGCCGAAAAAGCGGGAATGAGTATCGTTCAAGTGGGAATGAATCCCTGGCTGACCGTCGATGAGATTGGTCTGCAGATGACCAAGCCGCGCTATCGGGCTATGGATGGCTACTTTACCCAAGAAAATGAATTCGGTCGCCGCATGATGCGGCAGACCTGTACGATTCAGGTCAATCTTGACTTTGGCGGTAATGAAGAGGTGCTGGCCAAGCGCTATCTCCTGGCCAATCTCCTGGCACCTTTTGGAACAGCGATGTTTGCCAATTCGCCTTTTTTGGACGGCAAACCCAATGGCTATCTGAGCAATCGCGGCCGCACGTGGCAGTATATGGACAATTCGCGAACGGGTTTTCCTGAATTGGAAGGCGTCGTCAAAAAGCTGAATCGCAAGTCCTGTGTGCAGACTTACTATGATTTCATTATGAACGGTCGAGTGGTCTTCATCGAGTCCCTCCAGTATCGGGTGATGGATGGTAATCTGCGATTCAAAGATTGGGTGGAGCATGGATTTGAAGGTGTCAAACCCACTCTGAAAGATCTGCAAACCCATCTTTCGTTGCAGTTTCCCGAGGTAAGAGCTCGAGGATTTATGGAACTCCGTTCCCTCGATTGCCAGCCTCGATTCTGGCAAATGGCGCCGGCCGCTTTTTATGTGGCCATGCTCTATAATGATGCGGCGCTAGCGTCAGGCCTCGAACTCTTGCTGCCTTTGCGCAAGCAGCTGAAAGAGTTCTGGAAGCATTCGATCAAAGGTTTGCAAGATCCCGCAATAGCCAAGATTGCTCAGGACATCATGCATATCGCCCGCGATGGCCTCGCTGGGTTGCCGCCATGCTTTCAAGGAGCAGACAGTTCGCGAATTTTAGATGCCTACACTCGGCATTTTACCGAACGCGGACGTACACCTGCTGATGATCTTTTGCAAATCCATGCAAAAGAGGGTGGCTTAACCGGAGCGAGCTTTGCTCGACTCACCGATTCCTGGCAAAAAAGCCTTGATACATTGTGAAGGAAGACGGCGCGTCAAGACAGTAAGACCGCCGTCCGAAAATAAATGGTGAAAATTAGGACCGGGTAACATGAAACAGCAAGAAAAGATGAAGAAGCAGGATGGTGAATTGAGTCTGGATTTTCAGGATAATGCCGAAGCCCCATCCCATGCCCGAGAGATGTCGGGCGAGCAACTTGAGCATTATATTGAAGACATTGCCGAAACGGTGCGTATCGGTCTGGATCACAGCATCTCGATTCTGACTCCTTGGTTTTTTAATGCCATGCCTCCTATCTATTATCAGACCACACCCAGGCAGGAAAAAGTTAGGCACCTATCGGCCATCATCACTGGCCATGTTTTTGAAACCAAACAGACTGTTGAACTCTGGGATCGTGATCGCTCGAAGGTTACTTATATCGGGCCGGGTGGGGATCGAAAGATTTTGATCGATATGGCTTCGCGCATCAAAGGCAACGACTTGAAGATGGGCGCAGTCTATTTTTCGCGCGATAAACTGCTGTTTCTGTCGACCTTTATTTGTTCGAAGCATAAGCCTTTAGACAGGAGCAATCGGCATATACAAGATAAAATTGAATATGCCCGGCAGACGATGCTCGAAGAATTCCAGGGCTATGACGTTGAAGTGAATCGCTACCTCGATAATCTTGACAATGATCTGGTGACTTACGCGACGACAGCTAGGCTGTCGATCACCTATCGTATGGTCAAGCATATGATCCAGCATCAAGGTGCTCACACCATACTCGAGACTATTGAGAACTCGACCAGCGCTCGCCTGACTGTGGGTTTTAAGAATATCTCGCCGGCCAATATGCTGGAACCGGTCCTGAATCTGATCCATCGCTATGATTTCACAGTCGGTCGCGCCTTCGTCGCGAAGTTTGAAGAGGGGTATGCGGAATCGATCACCGTTATTCATCTGATTTTTTCCCATGGGTCTAGCGAAAAAATTACTTCGGAAATGGTGCCCGTCATTCAGTTGACCAAGGCCTTGCGGACCCTGGGTTGGGTCGACTATGACGATTTCTCGAAATTTAGTGAAGCGCCGTTTGAGTTTTCCATTAATGCGACCAACCTGATCCGATCTTGGGCCAACTGGTGCCATATCTTACTGAGCAAGCAAAACCCCTATGCTTTTAGTCTCTATAAGATCAATAATACCTTTTTCCAGTATAGCGAACTGGTCGGCTTGCTGGTGCGGATGTTCCGGGTAAAATTTGATCCGGCTGCACGCCTGACTTGGGAAAAGGATTTTGCCGCTCTGGAAGAAGAGGCCCTTGATAAAATCGATGATATCATCGAGGAAGTGGACCGCAGCATCTTCCGTGAATGCATTAGTTTTATCAGGCATTGCCAAAAGACCAACTATTTCCTTTCCACGAAGACAGGTCTCGCCTTCCGCATCAATCCAGAAGTTCTTGATAAAAAATATTATGACAGCATGCCCTTCAGCATTTTCTATGCGATCGGCAAGGAATTCCGCTTCTTCCAGGTGCGCTGGAAGGATATCGCGCGGGGTGGAATCCGGGTCGTGATGCCTCGTTCCGGCGCCGACTACGATATGGCTCTGGCGGGTCTTTTCGACGAAGTCTATGGCCTGTCCAACGCCCAGCAGTTGAAGAACAAGGACATACCTGAAGGCGGATCCAAAGCCGTACTTGTTTTGAAGCCAGGTGGGCACCGCGATCAGGCTGTGAAAGGTTCGATCAATGCTCTGCTCGATCTTTTGGTGGAAGAAGACGAGTCGCATGAGGCTGCCAAGCATAAAGTTGTGAGCTTTTATAATAAGCCCGATATCATCTATTTAGGCCCAGACGAAAATATCACCAACGAGTTGATCGTTTGGATACCTGAGCAGGCCAAGCGCCGCGGCTATCGCTATGCAGCTGCTTTTATGTCCTCCAAGCCAGGCGAAGGCATCAACCACAAAGAATTTGGCGTGACCTCGGAAGGTTTGAACGTCTATGTTGAAAACGTTCTGGCCTTTTTAGGTATCGATCCCTATTCCCAGAAATTTACGGTGAAGATCACCGGCGGACCGGATGGGGATGTCGCAGGAAATGAATTAAAAATTCTGCATCGCGAGTATGGCGATAACGCCTGCGTGGTTGCTGTTTCTGACGGTTATGGAGCTGCGTTTGACCCACAAGGCCTGGACTGGACTGAATTGCTTCGCCTCGTGCAGGAAGGCAAGTCGATCATGGATTTCAGCAAAGACAAGCTCAGCCAGGATCCTAGTAGCTTTGTCGTGGTCGCCAATAACAACGAAAATATTCGAATTCGTAATGAAGTCTATCGCAAGGTTTACGCCGATATTTTCATACCTGCTGGTGGCCGGCCTTATTCTGTGAACGATAAAAACTGGGTCGACTTTTTTGGCAAAGATGGTCAGCCCAGCATGCGGGCTATTGTGGAAGGAGCTAATATCTTCTTCACCAAAGAAGCCCGAAAGAATCTGCAGGAAAAAGGCATTATCATCATCAAGGACTCTTCGGCAAACAAGACCGGCGTGATCTGTTCGTCCTATGAGATTATTGCCTCGCTGACTTTGAGTGCAGAAGAGTTCATTGAACTCAAATCCATTTATGTCCCTGAAGTGATCCAGATCCTGCGTCGAAAAGCAGATCAGGAGGCGAAACTCTTGTTTCGTGAGCTGGCACAAGAGGACAGCCGCAACCTCGTCGATCTGTCTTTGCTTATTTCGAAAGAGATTAACCATCTGACCGATGTGCTCCTGGAAAGTCTATCCGAGGAGAGTGACAAGGTCCTGGCGGATCCCTTCTTCCAGGATATCGTCATCCGTCACTGCCCGCCGATCCTGGTGGAAAAATATCGTGAGCGTATCCTGAGTCGATTGCCGGATGCTCATAAGATCGCGATCATCTCCTCGTCTATCGCCAGTTATGTCGTCTATAAAGAAGGCCTGGGTTGGATGCGGACTTTACCAAAAGCCAAACTCTTTGATGCTTTGCAAATTTACATGCAGAAAGACAAGCTGGCAACCCAACTGATGGAGTCGGTGGCATCGTCTGGTATTCTGGAACGGGAACAGATCAATGCTATTCTCGCCCGCAGTGCGGCTCGAAACCTGACCGATCTGGAAATTCAGCAAAGACTATTATCGAGCCATTGAGAGTTCATTGAGAATTTCTTCGCGAGGAGGCCGACGCCGAAAGCGTCGGTCTGCCAACGGTAAGATGACCGCGAAGCCTCACCCAAGTCTGATTATCTCACCCAATGGTGCATCATCATTCTGTATATTGGCTGGATTGATTAGAGTTTCTTGAGCAAGGAGTGCTGTTCACCGTGAGTGCAAAATTCCCTCACGGTATGGGCGTGACTTGATCTTTAAGCGTGCTAGCCGTAAAA
>JBGSRE010000058.1:0-3146 GCA_041737755.1 Oligoflexus sp. | reverse complement strand
ACTCAGGAACGAATCGATAGCTTTGCCTCGGCAACGGAAGATCGCCAGTGGATTCATCTCGATGCGCAGCGGGCTCAAACGGAGTCACCGTTTGGGTCGACGGTGGCCCACGGTTTTCTCATCCTTTCACTTTTGAGCCATTTTATAAGCACTGCGATCGAACAGCTGCCGATGCGAATGGGAGTGAATTACGGTTTGAATCGGGTTCGCTTTATTTCGCCTGTGCCATCGGGGACTCGCATTCGGGGTCAGTTTAAGCTGCTCTCGGTCGAGCCCATTCCCCCAATGGCTGATTTGCAAGGCGAGCAAATGATTTGGGAAGTGCTGGTCGAAAGTGAAGCGAGCGAAAAGCCAGCCTGTGTTGCGGAATGGATCACGCGGCGTTATGTTTGAAAGTTAGGGGTTACACCTAGCATGACAGATCTTTATCAGCAGTTTATGACAGCCGCTCTGCATCCTGCGGTTCGTGATCTGGCATGGGTCATTGCCAGTCCTCCGCTGCCTGCCTCGGCCCATCCCTTCTTTGAAGAGCAGGCGGTAAGTGACGATTGGTGTGCGGAGCAATTCCTTCGTTTTCTTCCCACGCTATCGTCGCTGGATCGAGATCCCCTGGCTCTTCATACCTGGCTCGCATCCCGATCGAGTCAGCGTCTTGGTCGCTACTTTGAATCATTGGTCGGATATTGGTTGGCTCATGCTCCTGGATTGACCCATGTCACCCCATCGCTGCAGGTCAAACGCGATAAATTAACCCTGGGAGAGTTTGATTTTTTGTATAGGGACGAGCAGACAGCAAGCCCCATTCATCTGGAAGTTGCGGTAAAATTTTATTTAAAGTTAGCAACAGCGGAGGGGTGGTCAGCCTATGTCGGGCCCGGTGTGCAGGATCGGCTGGACATCAAACTCAAGCATATGTTTCAGCAGCAATTGGCATTGGGTAAGCTAGCGGAAGCGCGTGCCGCTCTTTCGCCAGCCTTTCAGGGCCGGGCTTTGGCAAGCTTGGGTATGCTGAAGGGCTATATCTTTTATCCTTGGACCGATACCGAGGCCTTGGGGTCTGTTTCTAGCCCGGGTCTTTCCGTGCGGCATCTGCAAGGCTGGTGGCTGTCCATGGCAAACGTCGACGAGGTCGTTCGGCGGGACGACTTTGCTTTGTGGAAAATTCTGCCCAAACGGGAGTGGCTCTCACCCTGCGTGGCAACTGATTCCAGTACCCTGATGCATGCCTGTGATATCATCGATGGCCTCCATCTGCATTTTCAGCAGAGTAAATTTCCCCAACTGGTGGCAGGACTTCACAGAGAAGAAAAAGCCGGCCTTTGGCGAGAGTATACCCGCGGTTTCCTCGTGCCAAATGATTGGCCAGATATGTGAGTGTCAAGCAGACCAGGGCTGAAATTGCCAGGGCTAAAGCAAGAGTCCCACCACTTTTAAAAAATATTGATAAAGGACTGGTTAATTTCCACTACAAGACCGCGTGGAGATTGCATTCACAGCCACTTTTAGCTAGTCTCGGGCGCCTAAAGCGCCAGAGACTATCCTGAGGAGTGAAGCGACGAAGGATCTCGACGCTAAGTATCTGATAACACGAGATCCTTCGCTTCGCTCTGGATAGTCTCTGGGCGAAATTTTCAATTTCGCGCCAGCGACTAGCTAGCTTGGTGCGGCTTTGCACGGCCGTCAAGGAGTAATGAACGTGGATGTTATAGTTCGCAATCAAAACGGCAATCAGTATTCATGGATCGATCTCTGTCATCCCAGTGCCGAGGATTTGATGAGCGTGATGGATGAGCATCGCCTGCATAAAACGGCGATTCTTGACAGCCTCGACCCTCATCACCTGCCAAAGTTGGAACGCTTCGGCTCCGGTATTTTTATTATCGTCCGCATGTTTGATGAAACAGCTTTGGAGCGTGAAGACGATCTGCAGAAGATGACGCGAAAAATATCCGTCTACTTCAATGCCGGCATACTCATCACGATTCGCCGCGATGAATGTGATTCGATGCATGAGTTGATCTGCCGGTGGCGGAGCAAAGGCGACAACGGCAAATTGGATTCCGTAGCCCATCCACTCAATGAAATTCTGGAAATGGTCATTAATAGCTACATGGATCCTTTGGATGATTGCCAGAATCGTTTAGATCGTTTGGAAAAACTGACTTTTCAGGATTCGAATTTTAAAACGCATCAAGCGGAAGATGCCTATAGCTTGATTGCGAAAAGCTCAGTGATCAAGCGCATGCTTTCACTCTGTTTACATATTATTGATCGCGTTGATTTTATACCTGAAGCAAGTCGTCCCTACTACAACGACATTAAGGAAGATGGTGAGGGCTTGCTCTTTTGGGTGCAGGATATTCAGGAGAATACCAATCGGATTTTGCAGCTGCAGATGTCTCTGGAAGGGCAAAGAACCAATGCAGCATCCCAGCGAACCAATGAAATTATGCGGTTTTTGACCGTTTTCTCCATCCTGTTTATGCCATTAAACTTTATCGCAGGCCTCTACGGTATGAATTTTCAGCATATGCCTCTGGTCCAGAACCCTTACGGATTCTGGCTTTCTGTCGTCACGATGGGGGGAAGCACCCTTTTGATCCTGATGTGGTTTTACCGCATGGGATGGCTCATGAAAGGCGTCGAGCCAAGAAAGGTGGATAATGACCAGACCTTTCTTGCTTCGAAAACTCTTTTATGAAAATGCTCAGGACTCTGGCTTATGCGCTTCAGAGGACTGGCAGAGTGATCAGGCTGGGATGTTCGGCATCACGATAGATTCGATGATTAGCTTTGATGAAGTCTTTTTCCTGCGCTTCAAAAATATTTGGCACAAACTGCTGCGGATTTCGATCGATGAAGGGAAACCAGCTGGACTGCACCTGAATCATCACCCGGTGGCCTCGCTGGAAAGTATGCAAGACATCATTCATACGGAAGCGAACGCGAGTGACTTCACCTGGCACAAAGGCCTTTGGCTGTTCCCAGCTTTCGCGGAATCGACCCCGGATCGGCTCCCCTCGGATCAGCAGCTGCTGACTCCCCGGATTCTTTTTGGCTGATTTGTTGTCATCATCCCAGCCGCGAACTTTACCTGGCCAGACGTCGATCAACTTGACGATGATATCAGCATCGCTACCCGTGGT
>JBGSRE010000053.1:0-3767 GCA_041737755.1 Oligoflexus sp. | reverse complement strand
CACGCCCTCGTTGAAAAGCGCGATGCCCTTGTTCAGCTCCCGAAGCTTCTCCAGCGCGAAGGTCTTGGCCTCCTGCGAGCCGGTAAATGGTGTTCCGACAAAGGTCGGCGGGTCGCGGCCTTCCGCCTTGCCGCCATTTTCCATTTCGAGCGTGTTCCAGCCGGCGGACCAAATGCCAACGGCCTCAATCTCCCCCATTCCGGAAAAGATCTCCTGAAGTTTAGAGATCACCGCATCAGTGCCCATACCCGATCGAATAAGATCGGCGGCAATGGACCACTTCTTTCGCTGCTCCCGCAATGCGTGATCTTCCTCATGCAGCCCGAGGCGCTGCGGACCGGGCATGGAAGACAGCGCCAGACTCTTGGTGGCGGCGAGTGTTGCTGCGGCTGACGCGTTGTACTGGCTGACAATGGTAAATGACATCTTCAAACCTTTCCTTCTGAAATCAACTTTGAAAAAATTCTATTCCAATGATCTGAACATGACCTTTAAGGGTAAAAGGAATGCAAATTTTTTCTGAACACGCCCAAGGAGAAGCGAACATCGAATAATATGATTAACGCAACTTAAAGTACGCTTGACATATCGAGTTTTCGGCAACAATATCGCGACAATTACCGAATCAATACTTATATTAGAATTTTTTTATTTTGACATTTGAGATTAATTTTTGAGGATTGCATGGCCGTCACTGTTATCGGGAATACTGTCTATGGCACCGAAGGTCAGGACCAGATTACGCTTCGAGCTGTGAACTATGGCATTGCTGCCGTAAACATCCAGGGCCATGGTGGTAATGACCTCCTTACGGGGGATGGACGCAACAACATCATTCGTGGCGGCGATGGTGTTGACAAGATCTATGCAGGCAACGGCATGGATTACCTGTATGGTGATGCTGGAAACGACATTTTCCAGCTCAAGGGTGAGTGGAGCACGCCAAGTTACAACCAGCCCAACGGTTTGACTCATTTTTACACCGGCGCCGGCCCGAGCGGGACCGATTTCTATGATGGCGGCTCCGGCCTCGACCGGCTGGAGGCTGGCGAAAACAACCTAACTTTGGTTATTGGCCATCTCAGCGAATTGGCTGGAGATTCGATCGAGGGGATCAGCAGCGGCGGCTTCAATGGTTTCCGCGCCTTCTTCCAGGGCAGCGGGTTGCAGGATTTCACGCGCGTCTTGCTCGACAATGTCACGATCGCGTTCAGCTATGCCGACAACCTGATCATCGGCTCTTCGGCCAACCAGCAATTCGACAGCGATAATGATGGCGACATTGATTCTGCGGATGCCTATAACGGCGCAACCGGCAATGACAGCATCGATGGCGGCTGGGGCGTCGACACCGTCCTCTACAACGCGGATTTCGATGCCGCGGCGAAGAATGGCGCAGGGAACTATGAGTTCACCTTCTTTGCCGGCGGCCAGATCAGGGTCCGTGACCTTGATACCAGCGATGGCGATACAGGCACCGACATCCTGACGAGCGTCGAGCGTCTTCAGTTCAACAACGTCACGTTCGATTTCACCCCGACGAACTGGCAGGATACGGATACTGCGGCGGGCACCATTGTGAATGGCATCGCGGGCACGATCGCCGAGGATGCCACGAGAGGGACCGCGGTGGGGATCGATGTCAGTGTCGATCCGAGTAGCTTGCTCGTTGGCGCCCCTGTGATCTACGAACTGCAGGACAGCCGTGGCGGAATGTTCGCAAGCCTGTCAATTCCATGAATCTTGATCTTTGGCGGCAACTTTCGACCGCTCTCGAAGGCTTGGAGGCCGATAGCAGCGTCCGAGGAGTCATCTTTCAATCGGGACTCAAAAGAGATGTCTTTACCGCAGGCAATGACTTGAAAGAGCTTTATGCTCCGGAGTCATCGGCAGAGCGATACCAGGACTTCTGGGTCACACAGAATACCTTCTTTGCCCGCCTCTATCGAAGTCGTCTGATCACTGTTGCGGCGATTCGGGGCGCCTGTCCTGCCGGGGGGTGCGCGCTAGCCCTCTGCTGCGATTATAGGGTTATGACTGAAGTCGGTAATATCGGACTGAACGAAGCCGCATTAGGCATACCGGTTCCCGAATACTGGTCGCTATTGATGCAACGAACTGTTGGACAACGAGAGGCGGAACGGCTGTTGCCTTATGGCCTTATGCCCAGTGCTGCAGAAGCTTTGAAAATAGGCCTCGTGGATGCGCTGGTGCCTGCGGGACAATTGCTGGCCGCCGCCGAGGAAGCCATAGCGCAGATGCTCAAGGTCTCTGACGCTGCCCGTCATGCCACCAAACTGCATTTGCGCGGAACTTTTTCTAAACAGTGGCAGGAGTTTTGTGTCAAGGAAGCCGAGTATGGCTGGAAACTGATCAGCCATCCCCATACTGTGAAAGCTATTGAAAGCGTTTTGCAGAAGCTTTCGAAAGGCGCAAACCCCGCCTGACGATTGTCAGCTGCGTCCGATCTTTATATTTTCCCGTCGGGTTGAGCTCTGCGCTGGTCCTGAAGGCCGCGATTAAAAGCTACAAAATCGCGGTCTTTTTGCACTGAAAGCGAGTGTGTGCAGCCAGAGCCTTGCAGGGTTCTTTCAATTGACGATAAGCATCGACCAGATTCAGAGGAATATCTTCCTGATTCGAATCGCGAATCCTTCCAGATTCCACCAGCAAGTAAGAATCTATTCCGCCCCAAAGGTCCGATAGGATAATCTCACAAGCAAGCGGATCCATCATGGGTGTTTTGAGAAAAATGGTTTGGGCTTTCCTCGTCCTCCTTCCGGCGTATGCACAGGGGGTAGGACCGCAGATTTCCGTGCTCGATCCGACTGAACTTTTGGGTCAGAAATTACTCTATTTAGAAGACCCCAGCGGCCTAGAAACCTATGAAACCATTCAAAAAAGATCAGAGGATACCTGGAAAGTTTCCAGTCAAGACATCCCAACCTTTGGCTTCACGAAATCGGTCTTTTGGCTGAAAATACGCATTATCAACCCGAGCTCCCAGACCGCCTTCCGCTATCTGGAGGCCGAGTATTCCCACTACGATGACATTGTCTTCTATGTCCCCAAAGGAAGCACGACTGAGGATATTCACCTCGGTGACCTCAAAAATTTTTCCGAGCGACTCATACCATTTCGAAATTTTATCGTTCCACTGATCGTCGAACCTCAGACCGAGATTGAAGTCTATATCAGATGCAAAACATCAGGGCCGCTCTTTTTCCCTATCAAGTTGTGGACGACTGACGGCATGGTCGTAGCGAAGGCCACCGCTGATCACTTCGCCGGATACTATTATGGACTGCTGCTGGCTATGCTTTGCTACAACTTTTTCCTCTTGATAACAACGCGACGCCGATTTTATCTCTACTACTGTTTATACATCGGTGGCTTTGCGATGTTCCAAGCCTCTTTGCATGGTTTTACCTTCCCCTTACTTTGGCCCAATTCTCCAGGCTGGGCGAATCTTTGCGTGGCTTTTTTCCTGGGGCTCGCCCTGTTCTGGATGTGTGTTTTTACCCGGGACTTTCTAGAAACAAAGACCCAGATTCCACGGGCGGACCGGATCATTCAAGGCCTGATGGCCGCTTCACTGCTGGTGATGTTCCTTGCCTTGTTCGTAGGCTACGCGGTCGCTGTGCGACTCGGAACAGTCGCGGCACTGGTATCCGGTCTTTATCTCCTGGCATGCAGTATTTATCTTCTCCAACGTTCCTATAAGCCAGCCTATTTTTATATGCTTGCCTTCTCCATGTTTCTCTTTG
>JBGSRE010000049.1:0-6721 GCA_041737755.1 Oligoflexus sp. | reverse complement strand
ACCACTTTGGTTAATAACCACATTCATATCAAGATCAGCCGTACTGTCCTCTTGGTAGTCGAGATCGACGAGAACTTCGCTATCACGAAGTCCGACGGAAACGGCCGCAACCGCATCAGTCAGGGGATTTTCATGCAAACGACCGCTGCGCAGCAATTTATCGATCGCTATTTTCAAAGCGACATAGGTGCCGGTGATGGATGCGGTGCGAGTGCCCCCGTCAGCCTGAATAACGTCACAGTCGATATTAAAGGTCAGGTCCGGACTCTTGGTCAGATCAATAACGCCACGTAGAGAGCGCCCAATCAGCCGCTGAATCTCTTGTGAGCGACCCGATGGAGCTGGACGCTCGCGGCGTGTTCGGCTCTCCGTAGATCCTGGAAGCATTCCATATTCAGCCGTCAGCCAGCCTTGAGCCGGGCTCGAGTTTCTTAAAAAAGACGGGATGCCTTCTTCCACGCAGACCGTGCAGATGACTCGAGTTTCGCCATACTCAATCAGAACGGATCCTGTGGCATTTTTGGTATAGTGCGGAGTGATCCGGAGCGGACGCATTTGATCCGGGGATCGACCATCATGACGCAACATATGCTTTTCCATTTTTGATCGTGTGAATAAGAAGAGACACTGGAAAGGACTTATCTAGCGGAGGGATTAGGGAAAATGCAAGAACCTTTTCCATCCCGCTAGGCCTAGAAAGATCGTGCTTGCCTGTTTATTCGGTCAGCAAAAGATAGGCAAGAAGTCCGATCAGAACCAGAGCCAGGATTCCAATCAGGGTTTGCTTAATCGGCATATTTTCCGACAATCGCCACCAGGACTGTTCTCGTAGATTATCATTTTCCTGAGAAATAGGCTGTTCGTCCGAAACTTCCAAAGGTCTGGGAGCTCTCAGAGGGGACTCACCGCTAACGGCTCGCGCATAATCCTCCCCCAAAGCCTCTTTGATCGCTTCGCTGGGGATAAGCTGGGTGAGTGTAGGCTCGTCATAACCTACGAAAGCCGTCTTGGCAAAGCGCGCCGAAGCCGGTTTCGCGTGAGGAAACGCATCATCAACAGCGTGATGAACCTGCACGAGGATGCGGGAAACAACGATCTCATGATCGGCTGGACTAAAGTCAAAAACGCGTTGCACAGATCACCTCATCCGTGAGGAATCGTTCCTCGCTTATTATACCTGAGATTCACCGCTCAAACGACCATGGCACTTTTTGTACTTTTGACCAGACCCACAGGGACAGGGATCGTTCCGACCAACTTTTTCTTCCTGACGACGAATGGTTTCGATAGTTTTCGCGTCAGCAGGGGCTTCCCGGCTACCGTGATAGATCAAACCACCATCCTTCTCCGTATCTGGAGCGGCTATGGCATGACTGCTGGCGTCAGGATGAACGAAATTCAGCTGCGATTCGTCTGGTTCGGCAACCTGAGGCGCTTCGTCATACTGAAGCTCTGGAGGCGGCATGCGAATCAAAGCCAGGACGGTTTCATCTTCAATGCGAACCATCAGGCTTTCAAACATTTTGAAAGCTTCTTTTTTATACTCCTGAAGAGGGTCACGCTGACCGTAGCCGCGGAGACGAACAGCATCCTGCAGGGTTTCCATGGCCCGCAGATGTTCTTTCCAGCTTTGATCGATAATCTGCAGATACACGTAGGCTTCGATGCGCTTCATCAGCTCATCGCCAACTTTTTGGCGCTTGACGTTGTACTCAGCCAGTACCTGATCATGGATGGGTTCGATCAAAGCAGCGACAGAAGGCTGATTGCCACCCAGTTTAGCGATATCAAAAGCCGTATGGAATTCGCTATTGAGCTCTTTGGTAAGGAGTTCCATATCCCAATGAGCAGCACTCGAAGTTTCTGGCGAGTGCTTGCTCAGCAGGCCTTCGGCGATGCTCTTCAGAGCTTCGCTCATGAAACTCGTGTCGATGGTGCCTTCCAGAATTTTGCGACGACGGGAATAGACCACCTGACGTTGCTGGTTCATAACATCATCGTATTCAAGGACGTGCTTTCTGGACGAGAAATTTTGCTCTTCTACGCGTCTTTGAGCTTTCTCAATGGCCCTTGTCACCATCGGCGACACGATCGCTTCGCCATCCTTCATGCCGAGGCGGCCCATAATCGCAGAGAGTCGATCCGATGCGAAGATGCGCATCAAATCATCTTCCAATGATAGATAAAATTTAGTGCGGCCTAGATCGCCCTGACGACCCGATCGACCGCGCAGCTGGTTATCGATACGACGGGATTCATGGCGTTCGGTGCCGATGACATAGAGGCCGCCCAATTCACGAACGCCATCGCCAAGGACAATATCCGTCCCGCGACCTGCCATGTTCGTGGAAATTGTCACGTTACCCAAGCGGCCGGCATTGGCGATAATCGTCGCTTCACGGCTGTGATTCTTGGCGTTCAGGATTTCATGGGGAATATCGCGCTTCTTCAAAAGACTGGCCAAAAGCTCAGACTTTTCTACCGAAACAGTTCCAACTAGAACCGGCTGGCCGCGCTTTTGCGCAACAGCGATCTCATCGGCGATCAGTTCGAACTTCTCGCGAGCGGTGCGGTAGACTTCATCCTGCTCGTCCTTACGGACTAGCAATCGGTTGGTCGGAATCACCACCACATCCAGATTGTAGATCTTTTTGAATTCAACCGCTTCGGTATCTGCAGTACCGGTCATGCCCGAGAGCTTTTTATAGAGGCGGAAGAAGTTCTGGAAGGTAATAGTCGCCAGAACCTGTGTCTCGTTTTCGACTGGTAGATGCTCTTTAGCTTCCAAAGCACCGTGCAAGCCATCGCTGTATCGGCGGCCAGGCATCAACCGACCCGTGAATTCATCGACGATCACAACCTTGTTATCCCGCACCACGTAATCGACATCTTTCTTGAAGATAACATGGGCTTTCATGGCCTGCTGCACGTGGTGCAGATACTCGATGTACTGAGGCTCGTAGAGGTTGTCGACATTCAGGCGTTTTTCTAACTTGCTGATGCCATCTTCGGTCAGTGCCACGGAACGGGCCTTTTCATCGACGATGTAATCGCTATCCTTTTGCAGTCCGGGAATTGCAGCATTCACTTTCACATAGAGCTCAGTGCGCGTTTCCGAAGGGCCAGAAATGATGAGCGGGGTCCTGGCTTCATCGATCAAAATTGAGTCGACTTCATCGACGATACAGAAGTTGGGATCGCGCTGCACAAAGCGGGTGAATTCAGTTTTCATATTATCGCGTAGATAATCGAAACCAAATTCGTTGTTGGTGCCGTATGTGACATCGGAAAAATAAGCTTCGCGACGCTGAGTATCGTTCAACCCATGAACGATCAGGCCAGTGGTCAATCCGAGAAAATTATAGAGTCGACCCATCTGTTCCGCATCGCGCGAGGCCAGATAATCGTTCACAGTTACGACGTGAACACCTTTGCCGGACAGGGCGTTCAAGTAGACGGGACCTGTGGCAGTCAAGGTTTTACCTTCACCCGTCTTCATCTCAGCAATACGGCCTTCATGAAGAACGTAACCGCCGATCAACTGAACATCAAAGTGCCGCATATTCAGCACCCGGAAGGCGCCTTCACGGACAACGGCAAAGGCCTCTGGGGCCAAGTTATCCAGGGTTTCCCCGCGAGCCAAGCGGTCTTTAAATTCCTGAGTCTTGCCTCGCAAGGCATCGTCACTGAGTGCCTTCATAGCCGGTTCAAAGGCGTTGATCTTTTGAACGATAACGAGATATCGTTTCACTTCTCGATCATTCTTGGTACCGAAGACCTTACGAGCCAGACTTAACATAGTATGATCCGCTTGTGCATGATTGATAGGGGTAACCTGAAGGCATTCTGCGGTAAAAATTCGAACCAGATGAACTGCGCAAAAATGCCCAGACAAGTCGAAGAGTATAACGCCAAATCCCCGAATGCGGAACGATTTTCCGAGCTGGAACTCCTGCCCAGACTGGCGACACCGGTTTCAGCCACAAGCAGCGTCTTGCTGGCCTTGTCCTCGGCTCACCTCCGATTCTCAATTCATGTTAAGGATGAATTTGCGCGGGTCAACTGCGTTACCATTAAGAATAACTTCGTAGTGAAGGTGGGGACCTGTTGTGCGGCCTGACATGCCGACTGTAGCGATCTGTTCACCGCGATTGATTTTTTGACCTGGTTGAACCAGATTCTCCGCATTGTGACCATAGCGAGATACGACACCAAAGCCGTGCGCGATCATGACAAAGTTGCCAAAACCGTCTTTATTTCCAGCGAAAATAACCACACCATCGGCGGGAGCATATATCGGCGTGCCAATTGGCGCTGCAATATCCAGCCCCAGATGAACATCCCTATCGCCGGTAAATGGCGAAACGCGTGCGCCAAAGCCTGAAGTTATCCATCCATCCACCGGCGTTACAGAAGGAACGGATGCCAGAAGCGAACGCTGCTGGCTCAGTGTCGATAGGAGTTTCTGCAATCGTAAAGCATTTTGATTGGCGTTACTGCCGATAGTTTTCATTTTCTCAAACGCTGTGCGAAACATCAAACGATCGAGATCTATGCCAAGAGGCAAATGCTGATTGTCTTGCGAGGCATTGATGACGTCTTCGCGAGCGTGATGGTATTCCTGGGGCGTGAGTGGGCCAATACCTGTGCGAGTGCTGAATCGCTTCACTTTCAATTGGGTCAATTCACCAAGTTTTTCGCTATAATCCTGCACCCGCTGCAGCGATCGCTTCACCTCTTCGAGATTGCTCAAAAGCAGCTGAGCTTCGCCGCGAAGACCCTGATTTTCTGCAGCTATTTTCTGATAGGAATCGCGAAGACCGCGCAGTTGAGTGTAGTCATAAATGAGATAGCCAAGGATCATGGTGCCTAGGAAAGATCCTGCATAGAAGGCTCTAACGAAAAGCCGAGGAATTTTAAATTGTCTTGATTGCCGGGCATTTTCCGGAATAAAGACGATAGTGATTTTTCTTAAGGACATCTCTTTCCCCATCTTTGGCTAAACCCACAGCTTGCCTTCGGAAACTTAGCGTACTTCAGCCATGATCAATGTAATATTATCCTCGCCGCCTCGTTCATTGGCCAGCTCCACCAGCTCCTGGACGGATGCTGTATTGCGTTTAGTAGCAATCTGAGACAGTTCCGCATCATTTATTTTACCGTGCAATCCATCACTGCAGAGCAACAGTAAATCGCCCTTTTCCAGGTGTACACAGAGGGTGTCGACATCCTCTTCTTCCTGGTAACCGACGCTGCGGGTGATAACATTCTTAAGATGATGAACTTCGGCCTCTTCTGGGGTAAGAATCCCAGCACGAACCTGCTCATTGACTAGTGAATGATCGAACGTAAGTTGGTAAATGAAGCCGCTGCGAACTAAATAAAAGCGGCTGTCGCCCACGTGGGCACAGTATGCGAACTCACCTACTATTTTAACCACAGTCGCGGTCGTTCCCATACCCCTGAGGCTTGGATCTTCCAGCGAATGTTCATAAATTTTTGCGGAAGCATAGTTGATGGAATTGGCCAAGGCGATGAGAAGTGCTGGGTCTGGGTGGCTTTTCGCTGCTTTGACAAGTTCAGGATCAATTTTTATGGCGACTTCGCTTTTCACCTGCTCAATGCAGATGCGACTGGCGATTTCTCCACCTGCGTGCCCACCCATGCCGTCAGCGACGACAAAGAGTCCCGTCTCGTTTTCTACGAGCATCGAGTCTTGGTTGGTGGATCGAACGCGCCCTATATCGGTGCGTCCGACAGCATGCACCTTACGTTGCATGTTACTCCCGATCTGCTAGGTGAAACCCTGCGCGGTCTATCGCGATCATACTGTTCAGATTATCGGCGATCTTCAGCGGAGGTTGAGGAAACTTGAAGGAAAAAATTCTGCCTGGAAAGAATTCTTGTCTTGCCTGGGTCGATCCCAGGCTCTGACAAATTGCAAAATTTTGTAGAAAAATACAAGGAATGAACGGGTCTAGAGAAGTAAACTTCGGTCTAGCTGAGATTGCCAATGACGCATTGAGTAAAGGCTTTGGTCCCCAATTTTCCACCAAGGTCACCCGTCCTTTGTTCGGGATTGGCCAGCGTTTTGGTGATGGCTTCCCGGATTCGTTCGCCTAGACTCAATTCGCCAATATAGTCGAGCATGGACGCAGCACTGAGGATGAGTGCGGTTGGGTTGGCCTTATCCTGGCCAGCGATATCGGGGGCCGAACCATGAACTGCTTCGAAAATCGCATGATGATCACCGATATTAGCGCCGGAAGCCAAGCCCAGGCCACCGATCAAGCCGGCGCCTAGATCGGAAAGAATGTCACCATAGAGGTTTTCCGTAACAATGACATCAAACTGAGTGGGCTTCATCACCATCTGCATGCAGCAATTATCGACGATCATATCGCCATATTCGATATCGGGATAGAGTTTGGATATTTTGGTGATGGAATCGAGAAAAAGGCCGTCGGTGTACTTCATGATATTGGCTTTATGCACTGTCAAAACCCGCTTGCGCTTAAGGCGTCGGGCTAATTCGAAAGCATGACGGCCGATTCGTTCTGAAGCTTCGGCGGTTATCAGTTTGATTCCCTGCGCTACGCCTTCTGAAATTTTGTATTCGATGCCCTTGTAAAGATCTTCCGAGTTCTCGCGTACGATATACATGTCGATACCCGAGTAATTGCTAGGCAAGCCTGGAAAGTTTTTTATGGGCCTCACACTG
>JBGSRE010000443.1:0-15875 GCA_041737755.1 Oligoflexus sp. | reverse complement strand
GGGCGATACGTTTGCCTTGACGCAAGGCTTCACTAATGACACCCACTGCATCTAATAGGCCGTAATCGCCATATTGAAGTTGGTCAATCTGTGAAAAATGCCTATTTTGACGAATGATCCGCGAAAGATCGTCCAGACTATTAGGACGCACCATTTGATGGGCTGACCACTGTTGAAATTTTTGACCCACTCCTGTGCCTCTTTGCTGCGGGTGTGCAGATCCGGTCGCTGATCATACTCTCTCGGTCTTCACGAGGCAAGCACCCCTCCCCTAGCGGCAGATTATGCCTTGGACGGCTAAAGTTTTGCCGACCTCAAACCGAGGAATGACAGCAAGATCGTTCTGCAGGATGCAGGACGCTGGCCTTCCAAGACTTATAGGACAAGACGTCATGAAGTCACAAAATTTCTGCTTTCCATTTTCTATGTTCGCATCCTTGGTGCTTACGATTTTCTTGGGCGGCTGCTTCGGTGGTGGCATCGATCCCAAGGACGACCCGATCCAGCCCGGTGGAGGGAATGAAGCGGCCAACTCCGAAGAGAACATCCTGGAAAATAATGCTGGCCTAAATGAGGCGAATGCCAATGCAGGAGGCAACGACGAAAACCAGCTAAACAATAACAACAGTCTTGGTGCAGAAGGCGGCGGCAATGATGGCGAATCAATTAACAACGCTGCCGATGAAAATTTCCTCAATGAAGGCGGCAATGCCAATGGCGAAATCAATATGTTCGGCAACAATCCGAACGGCGGTTTGGGCAATAACAATCTGGGAAAAAATGGCAATCAAGGCAACAATAGCTTCGGATTGAATCAAGCTGAAGGCGCAATGGTGAACGGTGCCGAAGACGGTATTCTGGAAAATCAGGCAACTGATATTGACAAAGGCGCGACCGACAGCGAACCGTTGCCTCCGAGCGACAGTATTCTGGCCCCAGTCGCTTCAAACCCAACAGCTCCAAGCTTTCAAGGTGACGCCTCCACTGGGGCAGTCGTGCGCTATGTAACTCAAGGCGGATCCAAACTCTATCAATCACCCAATGGCGAAACACTGCGCAGCTTAGAACAAGGTGATCATCCCTTGGTCAATGAAGAAGGGGAATGGTCGCGAACATCCGATGGATTCTACGTGCCGGCAGAATCTCTCACCGCTGCTCCGATACCAAGAGCCAAGCTGCCCAAGGATTGGAGATAGTTTTCAAGGACGAGCGATAAGCTTTTCTGGGTTGACACATCGAGTGTTTGCTGGTTCCCTTGTCGACTTCATACCCTGTTGGGTTATAATGGAAATTCAACTCAAAGGAGGGAAATGGCATGCTCAAAATGCGTAGCTATTCCATAGCTGCTATTCTATGCCTCTTACCCGCGTGTAGCAAATCCTCAAGATCTGTTGTCATTCAACCCAGGACAGCGGTCTCTGACTCGAAAGAGAGCCGAATCGAAGCTCCGGCGGCATTCGTCACAGGCCATCAGATAGAAAAAGGTTCGAGCATCTATCAGACCTTGAAGACTGAAGGCTTGTATCCTCAAACTATTTTGGAACTTGTCAAGATTGCTCGCCCAATATTTCCTCTGGAAGACATAGTCGCTGGGACAACTTTTGAAATTACCTGGGATGGTCCCGAGCGCAATACACCATTGAAACTAGATTTGAGATTCGCCGCCGACTCAAGCCTGGTGATAGAACGCAAAGACGCCGGGTTTGAGTGGACGGCTACTAAAATTAATCATCCCATTACGATCGTGAAGCAAACTTTTCACGGGTTTGTCGGAAGCAGTCTGTGGGAATCCGCAGATTTTGTTGGAATGGACCCATCTCTGATTTCCAGCCTTGCGGAAGTTTTTGCCTGGCAAATCGACTTTAGTCGACAGGTGAAACGCGGCGATCGCTGGCGGCTGACCGTCGAACAAAAAATGGTCGATGACAAGCCGATTGGTTGGGGCAATATTCTTGTTGCAGAATATGAAAACAACGGTCAGCTTTATACTGGCATTCGCTATCCTGTGGAAGGCGAAGGTGCTTCTTATTACTTCCCCAACGGGCAAAGTCTCAAGCGTATGTTTATCAAAAGCCCAATGAAATTTGGCAGGATTACCTCGGGATTTTCCCATAGCCGGTTCCATCCCATTCTTCGCCAAAATCGTCCGCATAATGGAGTTGATTATGGCGCTCCTACGGGAACTCCGGTCATGGCAGTGGGCCATGGCACCATTGAATCCATTGGTGCAAACGGTGGATCTGGCAACATGATCAAAATTAGGCACAACGGCACCTACTCAACGGCTTATTTGCATCTCAAAGGTTTCGCCTCAGGCCTGCGCCGAGGTTCATCCGTGGAACAAGGGCAGATCATTGGATACGTGGGCTCGACAGGTCTTGCGACGGGCCCGCACTTGCACTTTTCTTTCTACGAAAATGGAGTGTACGTAGATCCCCTGGGATTGAAGTTCCCTGCGGCTGAACCCATTGCCAAAGCACAGCTGCCTAAATTTCAAATGCTGGTACAGAACGTCCTGCGCACCTTGCCTGATTGGCAATTGGCTCAGCAAGACTCGCGGCTTATGCCCTGAGGCGATAGTTTATGTCGAATGAAAGAGAGGCGCTCTCAGCAGCGCTTCTTTTTTATGAAAGACCGAATAGACCCGTTCGTGAGAAATATTTCTCCTCGTTAGGATTGAGAGGGGTGAAGCTCAAAGACCTGATCCCCCGGAAGTGGGCAGCTTATTTTCTTCTTTCAATTGAGACTGTCAACCCGCTTCTAAACTAACTCGAGAGGATATCGTTGTGGCCAACAGCCCTCAGGGATCTTTCAGTCGTGCCGACATCATTCTTCTCACAGTCCTGGCCATTTCTCAATTCACGCACATTGTTGATTTCATGATCATCATGCCTCTGGGACCGCAGCTGATGCGGCTCTTTGCTATTAGTCCCAGTGAATTCAGCCTGCTCGTGTCTGCCTACACTTTTTGTGCCGGGATTAGTGGATTTTTCGGAGCGTTTTTCTTGGATCGATTTGATCGAAAACGAAGCTTTCTGTTGTTCTATGTGGGTTTTACCCTGGGCACCTTGGGCTGCGCACTCGCTCCCAATTATGAAGTTTTGCTCCTGATGCGCTGCCTCGCCGGCACTTTCGGAGGGGTCTTGGGGTCTATGATATTCAGCATCATCGGCGACGCGATCGCCTCAGAGAAAAGAGGAGCGGCCAATGGCATCATCATGGGGGCTTTTTCCATGGCATCGATTTTCGGCGTGCCTTTTAGCTTATATCTCGCTTCCTTAGGCAGCTGGCATACACCTCTCTTTGCACTCGCCGGCTTAAGTTTTGCTACAATCTTTCTCGTGATGTGGACCATACCTCCTCAGCGCTCGCATCTGGGTGCTGATTTCAAGGCAACTTTTCAATTTATTAGGTCTGTCCCCTGGCAACGAAGACCAGGCCTTGCCATGCTGATCATGGCGATCGTGGTTTTTGGCCAGTTTGCAGTAGTGCCGTTCCTCAGCCCATCTTTGGTTGCCAATACTGGACTGCGCGAAGATCAGTTGCCTTATATCTACCTCGTGGGCGGTTTGCTATCGATCATAAGCGCCCCTTTAATCGGTCGTTGGGTCGATCGAAAAGGACCCATATCGGTCTTTTTTATAACAGCTCCTCTCTCCATTATCCCCTTGGTCGGCATTACTCTCTTAGGGCCAACACCTTTATATGGAGTATTGATTATGGCTGGGCTTTTCTTTCTCGTTATGGGCGGCCGAATGATTCCGACCCTAACTTTCGTGACTGGCTCTGTCGTTCCTCGCTTTCGAGGCGCCTTTATGAGCCTCAGCAACTCTATGCAGCAGATGGCTGCGGGAGCAGCTTCCTTAGTTGCTGGACATGTCATCACGAAAGATGCTGAAGGCCATCTCTTGAATTATCCATGGATTGGGGGTCTTTCCGCCCTGTTGACTCTTGTAGCTTTAATCATCGCCTATCTATTGCGCAAAGAGCCAGCTCAGGTCCATTAAGTCTAAAGACGAATGACCACATCACTCACTGCAATTTGCAGGCCCTATATGAATGAGTGATAATAAGGAAGTCACTGGCGCAAAGGCTAGAATATATGATGACTCTCATCCATTCCCTGCCTCACCTAAGCTGGCTTTTTCAAAAGAGTCTGCCCTTCGTCCTCTTGCTTTTTCTCATAAACGGCTGTGGGCCGCAGGGACAAAACATTCGATTTATACATCCCGCTCAGCAAATCGAAACCCAGCCTACTGATAGTCAAAATTTCAGCTTAGCATCGAAGCCCATCAGCAAGTTTCAACGCACCCGGCCTGGCTTGCCAAAGCAATGTCTTCTGGAGCTTCGAAAACCCGAATACTTCTGCCTTCTCTGTGATGAAAGCGGAGCAGATATTGAACGTTGTTATTCTTTCCAAGGCACTCTGGATCCAGTCAAAAATTGCGTTTACTCGACGGAAAATATTAAATGCCTGAACGCTAACCCACCTTTCGCTTTAAAACTTGCTCTTCGAGGGTCTCTAGAAAAAACCTTGGTTGAGAACACCCGATTCTGGCAAGAGGGATTGCTGGCCCTTGCTAAGGTCCATTTAGATGCGAATGAGCAAAAGCAGATGGATCAGGCTTTGGCATGGACTGTACATCTCGCAGAGGTCCTGGTTAAAACACGCAAAGATCAGGCATGGATTGAACAGGAGTGGGGAACTTTTTTAAAGCCAGCAAAGGATCCTGAAGCTTTAAAAGAATTGATCGCAGTCTTGCAAAAAGATAAGGAAGAGGGGAATTTGACTTTACTCAAACTCGTCAAAACCAGCCATTCCATTCTGGAAGCCACAGGAACTTCATCGACAGTTCTAAACTACTGGGAGGCCCTCAGCCTTGAGGGCCTGGAAGATCCAAATTAAAGGATTTTCCTTAAGGAGTGATGATCGCGGCTTTCTTTTTATAAAATTCCTTAATGCTCGGAGCAAGGTGATTGACTACTTCATCGACGGATCGAACCAGCACGATTTGGTCGAAGTCCTTTTTATCGATGAGCTTGCTGTCCAGAGGATATTTTTCCATCCACTCCAGAAGGCCTTCCCACATGCCACCCAGCAAAAGGAAAGGGCGCGGCGCAATATGTCCAACCTGCATCAATTGCCAGGTATAAAAAAGCTCCAGCAAGGTACCAATGCCGCCGGGTGTAACAACCACAGCATGACTGATTCGCATAAATTCATCCAGCCGGGATGAAAATCGGCGGTGGTGATATTTCACATCTAAATGCGAGTTGGCATCCGTTTCAAACGGCAGTTCGATATGTAGACCGTAAGATCGACTCTGATTGCTGCCTTCTTTGGCTCCCACATTAGCCGCTTCCATCAATCCAGGTCCGCCTCCCGTGACGATATCAACGCCCTGTTGGGAAAGCTTTTTAGCCAGTGCATAAACTTGTTTATACTCGTCTGTATCAGGCTTAATACGCGCTGATCCGAAAATACTGACTCGATAAAAATCACTGCCGATCTCGGTAACAAGACTATCGAGATCCGCAACAATCTCATTCAGCTGCTGGATTTTTTTCGAAAGAAATTTGCGGACCCGTTTTTGTTCTACCGCCATGAAGGAACTCCTAAAAGCATAAACAGACTTCCCATCGCCCGAAAGGCAGGGAGAATCTGCCTTAAACCCTGCTCAAGGTTAGCAAACTGGAACCGCCTAACATAGAGGATTCTGGAAGGAAGACTTTAGCTTCCTTTTGATACGTCAAGTGGGATAGTCCCTCGCTTAGGATTGCCGAAGCTTGGTTGCGCCTTATCCCGGGCGTTTCTTATGGTCATCCGAACCGAGATGAATGCCTCTTGTTCCAAACAGCTCATCCCAGCGACGAACAATCACCTCAAGTGGCAAAAACAAAAGTAGGAGCAGACTCCAGGCACTGGAAAAGACCCAATAATAGTCTGGAATCATTTTCTGATCCGTGCGCTTGATGGCAGTCGCATCCCCAGTCACCTTTTCAAGCCAGTCATGAATTTGAGCCCGCTCCTGATCCGTTCCGAGTTCCACGAGTTGAGCACCAGTCAGTGTTTGTAACTGCTGCAGGCGATTGAAAGATCCTTCCATCTCTTTATCAGCAAAAAGTTCTGGCACCACACCAAAAATAGAAGCTTTGACCTGACCGAAGGCAGGATGAGTCCCTTCGATACTTAATTCACAAGCCAAACCGCTGGCTAGTCGACTGGGAAGTGAACCGCTTAATACCCACTGATCACCGCTGACCATTTGTCGCAAGACATCTTTTGAAGGCACGACCTGACCGCATACTCGGAAATTCCAGTCATTTCCCTCGTTGATGAAGCGAGCGGCTGGTCCACGGATTCGGACTGACCAAGGCGTATAAGAACCCTGCGTTTGCAGACTCAATTCTTGAAGCCAAAGTGGTCTTTGCATTTCTTCACGCAAAAGCCAAGTCATCGCTGATCGTAAAAAACTATGATAGGTTTCTCGAGAGCCTTTGGGACCAGGGCTCATCGCCAGTTGCCAAAGGGAATCTGAGAACAACCAAATAGCTCGGCCTTTGCCGGGATAGGAAGCCGCGGCTAACAGACTTTCCTTACCATCTGCTGTCTGAGCTATCAAAAGTGGAGTCACGCCCTGCTCGGACAATTCCACTCGATCCAGTTTATGCAAACCCTTGAATGACTCTTGGTTGGCAAGATTCAAATCCAGCTTGATCCAATCCTCAAAAACCGTTGCCAAGGTTCTTTTTTCTCGATCCGGTTCGGCCGTCTTAATAGTAAATTTCTGATTAGGATCATAGGCAACTGGCGGTGTATTTAACCATCCCGTACCCGAAGTATCCTCGTTACGGGTTGCCGACGCCGGTGTTTTAAATGGCAGGAGTGCCGCCAGAGGTGATGAATTTAAGTCCATTTCATGCAAAGCTCGCGGTCCACCGATAAACAATAGACCGCCACCATTGAGAACAAAGTCCACTAAGTTCTTTTGATAGCTAGGCTCTAAAAATTGGTAGAGCGAGAAGTTTTGAATAACGACAGCACGGAAATTCGGCAACTCTTCATTAAATAAGCGATCGACTGGAAATGGTATGAGACTCAATTCTCGCTCATTGGTCAGCTGCATATCGGTCGGATCCCGGAGGATGAAAAAACTGATCATGTCGTATTTGGGTTCTGATTTCAGATAGCGACGAACAAAGCGACCATCCCAACTGGGCGAACCCAGGAGATGCAAAATGCCGATGGTATTCGGCAGGATCTCTAAACTCTTGTAAAGGGTATTGTCCCAGATCGTAGACTCATTGCCGACGGGCAAGGCCTGCACTTTGATCAGGTGTGTACCTCGAGCTAAAGACGGTAAAGGAATCGTCATAGTGAGACTCTTTTCACCAGGCCGAAAGGTGACATTCAACGAAGCGAGGTTCCTCGACATGGCCGATGCCTGGAGTTGAACAGTCAATTCCTGATCTAGACTCTTGCCACGACGATGGACTGTGGTTTCCAATTCGATATTTTTCTGATCAAAACCAAAATCCGGGCCACCAACCATTTCCAACCAGATATTATCCTGCTCGGCATGTGGACTCGCAAGAATTAAGCCTCGCTGCAAACTTTCCCGCCGCCCCATATCTTTCAACTGCTGAGGCCAGGGCTGGTTCGGCTGTGAATCTCCTCCGTCGGAGAGCACTATCCATGGGTCAACTCCAGTCAAAGGCAACCAGCTGCGAATACCTAGCGAAAGAGGTGTATAGCCCTGCCCTATTTCATCACTCAATTCAGACAGTTTGGTTTCTTGCAAGCGACAAGCCATCTGCTGACAGGACTCATTGAGTCGAGCTAAAAGATTATCTGTACGAGAGCGTGAATCTGGGTCGTTCATACTGGAAGAATCATCTCGCAAAAGATGAATAGTCTTGAGGCTTACTGAACTCGAAATCAAATCTTTTTCCATTCGAGGAAAAACCGCCAAGAGAATCGGCGCAACCCAACCAACGCGCATCAGAATAGCCAGCGATCCGCGCTGCCAACCATAACGCCGTATCCAAAGCACAGCGAGAATGAGCAGACCCACACACACAGCGATAAAGAGTTCTCTAAATTCCTGCACTTTATCGTAACCTCTTGAGTATTTCGGGAAGATGAATCTGATCTTTTTTATAGTCAGTCGCTAGTGCCACCATCATAAGGTTGATGAAAACACGGACTGCTTGCTCATGAGTAAACTTGCCAAAACAGTTAGCCGCCGACCGATCTTCCAAAGTGAAGCGCAAAAAATCGCCAGGCACAAGGACGATGGCGATTCGCTGATCAAAATGAAAGCCTTCCCACACTTGATTGGAGCATTGCGGCAAGGAAGCCAACAAATGAAAACTACGCATGAGTTCATGGTCAGGTGGAATTGGCTTCCAGGCACCTTTAGGAATGGCTTCCAGGATTGCCTGCTTGAAATTCTCTGACCCGTTGTGATTCTCGACCACTAGAAAACCACCTCTTTGCACCCATCCTGCAAGATCTGCAAACCCAGGCTTATCCAGACTCTCCAAGATTTGGGGTCGATTAACCCAGAGCCAAGGTTCCTGCAAAACTTCTTTTTGCATATTGCCGTAGCTGATAGCTTGCTCGTTCAAATCGATACTCGTACGACCTGCCACATCCTTGCGCAAACTGGCAAGCTTAGGAATGTTGCCATAGCCTAAGAGATTTAAAGGAACGCCTGCTTCCAGAACCGGTGTAAATTTAAGCAGCATAAAACAGCAGAGAAACCAACGCACGACCCAAGAATGTCGTTGTAGAAGGCGACGCAATCCAACCCCCAAAATCTCCAGCCAAGTGGCAATGACAAGAATGATAAGACAAAGGTAAATCCAAGGCCGAGCATCGCTCTCGGTCCCAGAAGCTGCTTGTTCGCGTACCAAGCCCTTGGCACTAAGAGACATTTGTGGTGGAAGCTGTTCGATGGCAACTTTGCGGCCTAGACTTTCAGCCATCGGCACATTGCTCAGTTTCACATCAGGAAGTTCGTAGGCTTGAGAAATATCTTCGACCCGCGGCCAGTTCTGTTGCCTTTCCAAACCTGAAACCTGTTTCACGCCGCTGGCCTGCAAGACTGAGCGGAGCATGAGCGGCAGTTGACCATAGCTGATCTGCCCCGCCCGCAGGGGATTCAGCGAGATCGTAAAACTGATAAGTCGGAGGCCTAGTTCTTTGTTACGAAGGGTCATTGCCACCGCACCGAGAGGACTATCGACCTGTCCACCTAATTGCAGCGCTCCTATGGATTGCAGAACTCCCACATACTGATCCCGATGCTCAAGATTTTCGCAATAGGTAGGTGGGCTGGTCATGATTTTAGGCGCCTGAGCCAACGCAGCAAAGCAGCCGCACATTTCGCTATAGCTGCTGAGATCTTCGCTAGGTAGAAGCCAGATCGAAGTATCCGATCGTCGACGTTCCATCAAATTTCGGTCCTGCGCGAAGAGGGGACAAAAAGCTTTCATTTGGGCCGCCGGTCCAACTTCACTGACTATCAAACTGGGAACTGTCCAATGCCCATCAATCTCGCGAATTTGATCAATCCTTTGTGTTTGAAAGCCCAAAACCTCAAGACTGGTTTTGAGATGAAAAATCGACTCCTCTAAAAACATCTCGCCTCGAGGCTTAGCAATCACCAGTGCATCTTCGTTCTGCAGCTGCAGCCAGGTGCGGAATTCATTGTCCGGTAAAAGATCCTCAGGTCCGGATGGAGTAATGGACCAGAGGATACTCGTGGCCTTGTCATTATTTTTCTTTTGCATGATCGCCTGATTCAGATTGATTTCGAGCTCCAGACTCTTGCTCTCAGGCTCAAATTGATAGGCTTGCTTCAGTATCGTTTGGCCATCGATTTCGGCTTTCAGACTTCCCTGAATGCCTTTACCTTGGCCACTGCGACGAATCATGACATTCCATAGACCGGCGGTTGAATTGGCCCCGGATGCTTTGGGTTTGGCTTCATCGATAAAAACATTGTCTGACGCTGACAATTTTGCTACTGGGCGATACCAGGAGATTTGTATCTTCTTTTCCAAATAGCGCCAGTTGAAATCCTCCCAGCTTGAGAGATCGTCATCCGACACAATAATGAGCTGATCAACATCGGTTAGCTTGCGCAGCAAAGCTTCTGAACTTGCACCAAGTTTAACCCCAGCTCGATGAAAACCAAGACCCTGAATGATAGAGGCTATTTTTTTGATGTCAGCGTCGGTATAAATCGTTGGGTCAGTCGTGGTGCTAAAGCTAAGGCGAGCTCGACCTTCCAGAGCATCCGCGAGTTTCTGAGCTTCGGTCGCATAGTTACTTGGCGAAAGCCCAAGAGAGAGTGAAGGACTCAGGTCAAAAAGAATATGAGTCCGCCTTAGGTCGAGGTCATCTGATTTAATCAAAGGATCCGCCAGCCGAAAGCTATAGAGGCCTATACCAAGAGCCGCAATAGCAAAGCAGATCAGCGGCCAAAGAGGAGGAGGAATCCAACGGAATTTTGGGAGCACGGTCAATTCCAATGGAATGACTCGCAGTATCGGCAGCCAGTATCGTTCTTTTTGCCGACGCACAATAAACCAGATGATCAGGCCCAGAATCGCAGTCAATAGCGTAGCCACGATCATAGGACTGCTCCCTTGATTTCCCATCAACCAATCCTTTCCCCTTTAAGGGCAGCTTTCGTAGTATGCCAGGACTGTTCCAAATGGAAAAGATAGCGTTGAATCGAACTTCCATCATGAACTTGCAGATAGTGTCGATGGACCTTAAGCCATTGCTCTTGCATGCCTTCCATCCACTTGAGAATGCCCTTTTGCAAGTGCTGCTGCTGAAGAAGAATGTCACCTAGGTACTCTCTATGAACAGGAGCTTCCTCAAAATAGGAGTCTTCTGATCGCAGCCAGGAGACGTCTGCTTCCAGCGAAGACAGGGCATGAATCCAGCTCGTCAGAGGACCTCGTTTTTCCATGAGCCAGCTCGGGAGCCCTCTCAGTCCATCACTAATCCAAATAAGAACATCACAGCGTTCGGCCTGGATATGCGAAATGCTTTTTGTTTCAAAGGCCAAGTCTTTTATACTGCGAAACTGCTTTTGCTGCAGATTTTCGAACTGAATAGCCAGTTCGGTTGAAGAGCGAAAGGGGTAGTATTGCAGTGTGTCGTCAGACAATTGATAGAGTTTCACATGATCACCAGCCTTTAAGTACTGGTAACAGAGATGCATTGCCAATCGCCAGTTCAGTTCGCGCTTAGTGCAGAGGTTTCGCCCAATGGCTTGGGACAGTCTCTCATCAGGCCAATCGCTCGTCAAACTGTCCTCTATGATGATACGCACCCGACAACTGGCTTCGTCAAAGTGCTCGCGAATAACCAACTGCTCAGTTCTGGCAAAGGCGCGCCAATCGATGAGGTTTACCGGATCGCCCATAGTATACCGGCGACTGCTTGCGGGCATGCGGGTAGGCCGCATCAGGTTGAGCCGTTGACTGCCATGAAAACGCATGGTCCTTACCGGCTGCGTGCCCGAGGGATCGAACACATGATGGGGCGATAGCTGTCCCAAATGAGGAACCGAGGCATGGCCCGGCATTACATCCATCCTTTCACAGCGAGTTGTGCTGTTTCTTCAATATGCCCTAGCAAACTTTCGATAAATCCATCTTCGGCATTCTGTTCGGTTTGCGCCTGGACTACGAGTTTAATTCGATGCCGCAGAACCGGCTTCACGAGCCGCCTTACATGTCTCCAGCGTACCGTATCGGAACCCTCCAGCATGGCCAGCGCTCGGCACACCGACAGAAGACTAATTCCTGCCCTCGGCCCGGCTCCATACCAAATCATGTGACGGAGGTGATCAGGACAATTAGGATCATGCGGCCGAGTGGCTCGGACCAATTTGTTGATGACGCTGAGCAATTCATCGGGCACGACCACTCTTTGTTTGGCGTCAATCAGTTGCCGCACGGTCTCGACTGAAAGGCTATTCGACGCGACTGCATAGGCATGCAAGCCATGCTGTTCGCCGATCAAGCGAGATTGAGAATGGGCCTGGAGAATTTTTTCTTCGGCCTCTTCATCAGGATAATCGACGAGAGTGTGGAGCAGAAAGCGATCCAACTGGGCTTCCGGCAAGGGAAAGGCACCTTCGGATTCAAAAGGGTTCTGCGTGGCGAATACCATAAACGGTTCCGGTAGAATATGCGCCTGCGCACCGACTGTACATGTTCTTTCCTGCATGGCCTCCAGCAGTGCGGATTGGGTCCGGGGCGAGGCACGATTGATTTCATCCGCTAGCAGCAGGTTAACGAAGATAGGGCCCTTACTGAACTCAAAGGCCTTGCGACCACTTTCAGGCTCGATATTCAAAATGTCAGAGCCAATGATATCGCTCGGCAGAAGGTCAGGAGTGAATTGCACCCGACCAAACTGCAGACGCAAATTCTTAGCAAAAACTCGTACGAGCGATGTTTTCGCCAGTCCAGGAGCACCCGTCATCAGGATGTGACCACCCGAAAGGAGGCAGCATATCGCTTCCACGATGAGATCTTCCTGACCAAAGATGGACTGTGATACGTCGCGTTTGAGTTCCTGCACCAATCGAGCCGCCTCTTCCAGTGACATCTTTTGTTCTTGCATCGACGCCTCACCTTTTCACGATTTTTCGGATTCGGAACCAGACTCTAGTATCCCACCTCGGCCCTCACTTCCGCTACAAGAAGATGTCCCTGTCAAAGTCCAGCCTCGTTCTCATAAAACCAGTGTGCAAGCTGTCGAGGCTTTGCGCTTCATCCACTGCCTTAAGAGAGGAGCCTTTGATGAGAATTTTTTTTCCAAATCCCGAAGCCGGCGGAGCGGCCCTGGAATACGTCGTAGTCTCGGTGTTCGGACTGTTACTGGCAATCGCTTCTATCGCCTTTGTCGGCAGCGCTGCCAAACAAAAGCTGGCAAAAATCGAAGAGCAACTGGGGATCGAGCTTAAACTCGATGAATTGAACCCTTTCGATTAAGGAACCGGGCTGTGGCGCGATTTTGGGGATATATTTTAGTCTGTCTCATGAGCTGGGATTTTTTGGAGAACTCAGTCATTTTAAACAGGGCTATCCAAAGCCTCACCACAATGCGCCACAAACTACTGATCGATCGAAATAGTACCAGAATGACTCTGTGCCAAGAGAAAAGTCCTAGCAAAGTTCTGCTATTCTGGAGAGAACGTGGGAATTGGGTGGATGTTTGCCAATCCCCTTACAAAACGGGATATCTGCCCCGTCTCTGGCGCATTCAATTCACTTACAATTATCGGATGCTTTTTCTGTCGGAGCTCCCTATAACCTTTGCTATCGTCATAAAGCATTGAGAGTCGTATGTTCTTTATCGTTTCCAAACTAAGCTTCGAATCTGAATCAACTGCGCGTGATGCGAAAGAATTGGCCCAATTGGCTGATAAGCTTCGACAAAGATTCAAAATCAGCATTCAAATCGCTGATGAATTTTACAAAGGTGGACAGGCTGGTATTGTTGTGGCTGCTGTTCATAGCCAAGAAATGCAGCTCAGTAGTCTCATCGATGAAATTGCCGATGCCTGCGAAAATTCAGGCTATGGCCGCATTCATTCGGAAAGCACAATTTTGGAAGATTTCGAATCCTACGCCAACGATATGGATGAATGAGAAGGGAGTCTCATGGGTTTGCTCGAAGGAAAACGTGGAATCGTCATGGGTATCGCCAATGAACGTTCGATAGCCACGGCAGTGTCCCGCACTCTTTATCGAGAAGGGGCACAGCTGGGTTTTAGCTATCTGCCAGATACTGGGGAAAAAAAGCGAAATGAGGCGCGCGTGCGTCAGGTGACGGACGAGCTCAACCCAGCAATTGTGGCGTCGTGCGATGTGGGTTCCGATGAAGCCATCGAAGCCTTCTTTGCTGAAGTCCATAAGAAGATGGGAGCGATCGATTTTCTGGTCCATTCCATCGCTTATGCCCCGACCGAAGACCTCAAAGGGCCGACCTACATGAGCAGTCGCTCAGGTTTCGCCACCGCAATGGATATTAGCTGCTACAGCCTGCTAGCCGTGGCCCGAGCAGCCCGCCCTTACATGATCAACGGCGGGTCGATCTGCGCCATGACTTACTTTGGTGGCGAAAAGGTTATGCCCGGCTACAACCTGATGGGTGTCTGCAAAGCCGCGCTTGATGCAGCCGTTCGCTATGCTGCAGCCGAACTCGGAGCCGACCGCATTCGAGTCAACGCGATTAGCGCGGGTCCCGTGAAAACCCTGGCGGCTTCTGCCGTCGGTGATTTCAAAAAGATGCTGGGGCTTTACGAACAATCTTCTCCTCTTCGCTGTAATATTACAGCGGAAGACGTGGGCGCTGCTTCGGCGTTTCTGCTGAGCGATTACGGTCGCATGACAACAGGCGAAATCCTCCATGTCGACGGAGGCTATCACATCATGGGTACCGCTCAGTACTCGGAAACAAATCCTACCTGATGACCTTGGAATGACACCAGGAGAGAGTTATTGTAAAATTATGAGTCCTGGTGTCGATCGAATTTCTCTCTGTTGCCCAGGAAAGACAGTTGCACTCGGCAGGACGAAAGAATTTGCCTTTCTGTCCCGCACCTTCATATTCCTCGATTGAGGGTACCTGCTGCAGAACATCTCCAATTTTTCGGAAGGCACAGTTCATACATGCGTTATAGTCCTTATCGCCTGTTTCTGAGCAATCTTCGCAAGCATCGATACGCCTATGGAGTCGGGACTTTCGCCATGCTGGTGACAAGTCTGTCCGAAGTCTTTCTGCCCAAATTTATTCAATGGTCGATCGATGTCCTGACCAGCCCATCGAAAGCTCCCAAGGTACCAGATCTTTTCATAGTGCCCAACGATCCCCATCGAACTTTGGATCTGCTCATTCTCGGTCTGCTCGTGACCTTGATTTTTGGTTGGATTGGACGAGTCGGGTGGCGCCAGATTCTGGCTCGTCAGACGCACTTAGCTGGCCATGATATCAAAACCAAACTTTGGTCAATCCTGAAAGATCAGCCACTTGCTCTATTCGATCGCTACTCGCTCGGTGACCTGATGAATCGCGCCACCGCGGATTGGAATAAGACGCGATTTATTCACGGTTTCACGATCGTTCTGACCTTTGACCTTATCTTTTTTTCCATACTCTCTATCATCTCGATGCTCATGATCCACGTGAAGCTGGCTCTTCTTTGCCTCTGCATTATTCCATTGCTGCCAAGACGGATCATCAGAATCAGTCGCAAAGAATATACTCTGCATCAGATCGCTCAGGAACAGCTTTCCCTTCTATCCGATCTTATTTCACAATCTGTAAAGACGATCCGCCTGCAAAGAGCGACGGCCAGCGAAACCATTTGGCAAAAAAAACTCCAAACTTATGCCAAGGAATATGCAAAAAGGCAGTTTCAAGTCCTGCACGCTAGCTGGCAGATTTTCGTGATGGGCGCCCTGCCAACAATTTTCGCCTACGGCGTGCTCTTCACGTATGGAGTCATGGAAGTCCAAGCAGGCACGATTAGCATTGGTGCTTTTATCGCACTTCAATCCTATGTTTTACTCCTCCAGTCCCCACTTTTCGAATTGGGATCTGTCATCTCAGAATGGCAAACAGGTTTCGCAAGCTATCATCGAATCACCGAAATCTATAATCAAGAGCTAAAAATCCAGCCTACCCCTGAAGCCATTATTCATCGCTTTTATGATCCTAAAGTTTCCGTTCGCCTGCAAAATCTTGCCTTTTCGTACGATCAAAAACAGCAAGTGCTCAACGGCATTAATCTGTTCGTGCAACGAGGTGAAAAAATAGGGCTTATTGGTCCTAT
>JBGSRE010000028.1:0-13267 GCA_041737755.1 Oligoflexus sp. | reverse complement strand
CGTCTCCTAGACAAAGTTAGTGAGCAGTTTGTACGCAAGCAGCACTGGCCTAAACCCCTTACACCTGTTTAACCACTTGCCGTAGAGCCCAAGACTGGAGAAGCATCCGGGGGTACCTATATATTTGCTCCTAACATAGCTTGGGATATGAATCCCTTGCTGAGTCGGGTCAACGTGAAGACTGCTTGGATTTCTCCTTACAAGCTCGCCCCTTTAGGGGCGGGTAGTTGACTTGTCGAGTTGACTCATTTCTTAACTTTTCCCACTGTCTTCCTTTTCTCTTTTTTTCAAAACATCCACTGTTGTATAGTTCATTCAATGAGTAAAAAGGTAACATCAAAAAAAAGTGGACTGGCCGATATTGATTTTTCATGTGCAAAAGATAAACGCATGCTCAGGCGTAGCCTTCCTGTAGTGCATTTCTCGTTGATACGCCTCACAAGCTATTGGCATCCTTTAACGGCGCCCATAACCATCTGAGTTTATACATCCCGTGCTCCTGACTCAGAAGCTGAGTACGGATTCTAGGAGAATCCTTATGAATACAGAGTCTGAATATAGGCCATTGGGGGAAGGTCATAGTGATTTACAATCCATCTGTCACGATATGTCACAGGATTCTCCGAAAGCCATCGTTGGACTTGAAGGCGGAACTCATATTATTCGCTATCTCAATCCTGCCTTTTGTAAGCTCGCAGGAAGGTCAGCCACTGACATGCTTGGGAAGTCTTTTTTCGAAGTTGTCCCCTCCCCCCTGTCCTTCGGTTGCTCTGATATGTTTGACCGAGTATTGAGAACTAAAATTCCCGAAACTCTCAACGAAGACCTGCCAGGCGACGACTGTGCTAGACATTGGACTTTTTCAACGTGGGTAGCTTTCGCTGGAAAGGCCATCCCTGGAAAGGCCATCCCTGCTGGTATTGTGGTGCTGGTATCAGATGCTCTCAAGCCCTCCAAGATCCAGACCTTCGCGATGGAAGTTAATGAGGCCCTTCTTCTATCCTCTGTCGTTCTTACTGAGAAGACAGAAAAAATTAACGTAGAGCTCAAGAACGCTAAAGAGACCAAAAATCAGTTTCTTGCCGTTATGAGCCACGAGATCAGAACGCCCTTGAATGCTATAACTGGATTCGCCGAGATATTGAGTTCAACACAGGTCACCGAGGCAAACCGTGTCGTCTTTGGAGAGCGCATTAAACGAAACACCACTCTACTTCTGCGACTTATCGACGACCTCATTGACCTCTCCCGAGTCGAAGCTGGGAAACTTGATTTTATAAAGTCGGTGACTAATCTTTCTGAACTATTTCCCGATATCATGCTAATCATGAAGACTTTGGCAGATGCCAAGAATATCGAAATATCGATCGAAATTGGTAGAAATGTACCGGAAAATATAATGTCCGACAGTATAAGGTTGAAGCAAATCCTTATCAATATTATTGGCAACGCCGTGAAATTTACCAGGGTCGGATCGGTTAAAATAAAAGTCGATGCTGATTTCCTTACCGATCTGCTTAGAGTCACCGTGATTGATACGGGACCAGGGATCAGTAGGGATAAGAGTATAGATCTCTTCGAACCGTTTAGCCAGGGCGATGCAACCACAACTCGGCAATTTGGAGGCACAGGTTTAGGACTTGGTCTTTCCAGGCGCATAGCTCGAGGACTCGGGGGCGACGTTAAGCTCCTGAAAAGTTTTCCGGGAGAGGGGTGTGTGTTTGAAATTACGGTATCAACATCCGCTGGGAGCGCAAATAGCTTGCTTTCTCCTCCCGCCTTTGACAGGCAGCTTGTTGCTTGCAGTTTGCATGGAGTTCACGTTCTTCTAGCCGAGGACGCACCAGACAATCAGTTTTTAGTCTGCGAATTCCTGACTTCTGTCGGAGCAAGTATCGATATTGCAGAAGATGGTGAGGCGGCCATCGACATGGCAAGTCGCAATCACTATGACATTATTTTAATGGATATTCAGATGCCTAAGGTTGATGGCTATGATGCAACGACCCAAATCAGGGATAGCGGTTATCTCGAACCTATTATCGCCTTAACCGCGCACGCGATGAAAGGTGAAAGAGAGCGTTGCGAAAGAGCTGGCTGCGATAAATTTATGACCAAGCCCATTGATAGAATCGACTTAATTACTATGATCGATCAGCTAGTGACTGAAAGAAAATATCGACCCTTTCATCATTAGACTAAAAGACGCAGCTTTCGGCCCATATTGAATCTGCTCTGCCAAAGACAAAAATAAAGACCAGGACTTCTTCCTTCGAAAATTTTAAAGCCATGATCCTCGGTTTGATTCAGGGAGCCGAATGCCTCGACGATATGGATCGTTGTCAGGTCGACCCTGTTTTTCGGCAGCTATCCCCCTATCATAAGTCCGCTGCAATACAAAGTAGTAGATTGTTTCTAAATTTATCCGATAGATAGATCTACTTTCGAGCTAGTGTAATTTAAATTACACTATTCGGTGCCTAATTACGTATACTCAGATGTGGAGCTGAATATGTTCAAATATTACGAGATGTTAAATAGAAAATCCCCATAGTGTAAGAATACTTACGTTCCATGGAATGCCAAATATACAGAGAGTCTGAAATGACAGGATGGAAGTTCTACGGACGAGAAAAGGAAGTCGGACAAATTAGGACCTTGATGAACACGGGTCGATGGTTCTTTTGCTCCATTACAGGCCGACGCCGCATAGGCAAAACCTCTCTTATTAAACAGGCAATCCAGACGACACAAAATCCCGGCCGTGCGATTGTTTATATGCAAATACCTGACAGCGATGAACGAGGAGTCGTCCAAACTTTCAATGAGGCAATCGAATCCCAACTGAATGACCATTCTCCATACTTGGCGAAGGATTTCCTATCTCTAGCGACGTCCATAAAATTATTGTCGGAAAGCGATACCGTCATAATTTTGGACGAGTTTCAATACTTTCACAGGGCTCAACTCAACCTATTTACTTCTTACCTTCAAAGAATCGTGGACGAACTTCGCGATACGAGGTTGGGCGGGATTTTCGTTTTAGGCTCGATACATACGGAAATGACCGCATTGCTTGAAGATAAGCTTTCACCACTTTTCAATCGGGTCACCCACACTGTCCCTCTCATGCATTTTGACTTCCAAACGATGTTTGAAATGTTTGACAGCCATGCGATTGCAGATCCACATCAAATGCTATTCTTATGGAATATCTTTGAAGGTGTTCCGAAATTCTACCGTGACTGCTTTGAGCAAGGACTTTTGAGCCCGTCGGAAGACCATCGAATCCGTACGATCGAACAACTCTTCTATGAAGGCTCTTCACCGCTCAAGGATGAGGCCGAAAACTGGTTTTTGAAAGAACTTCGTGGGAAATATGACAGCATTCTAAAAATAATAGCCGATATCGGTCCCTGCGGGCATGGTGAACTGAAATCTAAATACGAAGAACTCGGCAGTACAAGCAACAATCAATTTGGAGGTTACCTTGCGACCTTGACGGAAAGATATAAGATCGTCGATATCGAAAAGCCCATATTTGCCAATGAAAAATCACGTAAGGCAAGATATAGGATCGTTGACAATTTTCTGAATGCTTGGCTCTTCTCACTCTCAAGAAACGCGCAATTGTCGAAGGTTCAACCGGCGAGAAAAGCTGCGGAGAAAGCTTCAGAACACCTTCGTGTCCTAGAGGGTCTGACTTTCGAAAAAATGATCCGCCAAATGATCGAAGAGGTTTCTAAGAAAGACAAAGGCACCTTCTATATAACAGATCTCATTAGGGGCTACTGGAATGGCTCCGGCCAAGATAAAATTGAAATCGACGTGATTGCAATAAACGAGGACGATAGGAAAGTCTTGTTTGGAAGTTGCAAAAGATCTGAGTCGAAATTCGACAACTCAGAATTTAATAGGTTCGATGCCCACATATTGGGGTTTTTAAAGACCAAAGAAGGCAAATCGCTGAGCGGTTGGAGCCATGAAAAATGGTGCTTTTCTCCGCTATTTTCCGATCAGTCCATAATAGCAAGGATCGAAGCCCGCGGCTATAAATATGCCGATATAGACTCGTTCAAAAAGCTCCTCAAGTAGAAAAAAGATGTTTCGCGAAAGTTCCTCAGAACTCTTGCGAAACATCTTTTTTCTAAGAAAGTCATTCAGTTGAATGGTCGGGGCGACAGGGATCGAAGATGGGTTTCTGACCCCATGGAATTCTTTGCCTGTTCAATAATTCTGAAGTGTTGATTCCCGGGCGATCCCCTATGTTCCCATTATCACCTGCAGCTAGTTCTCGGGAGCATTGCTTCTTCGCAAGCAACTTCGCAGGTCTGTCTGCATCCAAGTTACAAGCCTGATTAAGCCTCTAATCAGATGGCGCCGACATTCCGAGCGACTGCTCTGGATTGCATAGTGAGTATGCCAAAGCAGATTTATGTTCAGGCACAGAGTCGACGATTCAAGATGGCACAATATGCATTATAAGTCCTTTTATGCATCATATTCACTCAATTGAGGGCTGCAAAATGGCACCGTCTGGTAAAGTGTGTTAGCTCTTGCTCGAATCCGACCGAAGATGCGGAATTTTCGGTTGTAGGTTTCTATTGCAAGATCCATTGATGCAGGATTATCGTCTAGGCATAATCATGCAGCATGTGGGACCATGACCAATATAATTGGCTTCCGAGCAATTATGGGAATAGTGACGATGTCAGATGAAGGACTTTTTAAGCATTTTTTCAGGCCGATAGTGGATAAGCTTGCGGTCGTTGTCATAGGAATAGTCAGCGGATTTTTCGGCGGGAGCAGCGAAGAGATAAAGAACTGGCTTTCTGAGCTTCCCTGGTGGGCTTATGGAACCGCAGGGGTTATTCTAGTTGCCATGATTCTTATGCTCCTTTTCCTTTCAATGGCAACTCTCCAGAGACATTGGGACTCGATTCGCAGTCCAAGCCTTTGGGAGGAATTTAAGCTACAGCTTTGTGCCTGGTCCGAAATCAGGATGCACAGCCTTGCCAAGGATGACGATGCTGCGCGAAAGATTATGGGCAGGTATAAATCCAGCCGGCTAAGGCTGTACCGAGTGATCACCCTCAACAAGAAGGCGATCATGGACCTGCACTATCGAGAAGGTGCAATTGGATATGCCCGAGGCGTATTCAACAATCTGCAGAATGTTCTTTCCCACTCAAAGCCGGAAGATTTTTTTAATCATTGCAAGCGAAATACAAAAAGTGAACTGGACTGCTTCGATGACAATTTCGTTCTCATTGCCGAAAAGAACAGCCTAATATCTCTAGTGCGCCGACGCGAATAGTCGGCACGAAGATTGGCTAGAGCCAGATTCCCTAAATGATGTTGTCGGGAGTAAAGTTGTGTGTTTTCCGGAAGAAAGACTACTTCTCTCTGGAAGAGTTTTTTTACAGCATCTAGGTTATCAATTGCCACAATCGCCTTTATTTTGACGCGACCCGACGCTAAAAAGTCCATCCATAGGGATGCCGAATGACGACCGTTAATCAAGTCTAGGTTCCTGTTTTTTTAGTTTGAATTGGTCCATGGATGCTACTCATTGCCTTCACAGCGTCGGACACTTCACTGAGATTCAACTTTTCACTACCAGACCTAATGATGGTCGAACCCTTGTAAAACGTAACTACGGGCTCAGCATTAGAGACGGGGTTTAGGTTTCTATGAATTAGGCTGTCGGCCATTTTCCTTATTTTACGGTCTATATCCTGTTTGCTGAGAGCTGAAAAATATATCCAGAGTCCAGCTTCTGTGAGCTTCAAAAATTCCCTGCACACCTCGCGTTCATCGACTTCACTTTTTAGACACGCTTCAAAAAATTTCGGCGCTTGCGATTCGCAAATGACAGAATCTTTTTCAAGTATCAGCTTAATAAGACTTTCAAGGTTATCCTCATAAGATTTTACGACTGGATGTTGATAAACAGCCTTCGTCATCTGTAGCCTCGAGAACAGAAGTCCCTCGCAAGCATTTACTGCACTTCCCTTAAAAACTATTTGATTACCATCGAGTTCAATACTATTCAATAAGTAGGATGTGTCGGCTGAATATGGCAAGCCGCATAGAAAAGCATCTCGACAAAGAAAGTCCATTCGATCCAAGTCAATATCTGCGTTAAGTAGAGGACCAAGTCGATGGTCGCCATAAAGCAGTTCGCGCAAGCCTTGTATGTCGCCATCGGAAAGTGGCAAGTCATCAATCTTCTCCAACTTATCATTGATCACTTTACCCCAGTTTTTGTCATCATGGATCTTCTCAAGTTCTTTGAATTTGCCTGCTGCCTTTATTTTTTCAAATTTTGGCCTTATTGCTCTCAAAAATGAATGTGAAAAGGGGGGATGTCCAAAATCATGGAGTAATGCTGATACAACTAGGACACGACGGTCTGCATCCGAAAGCTTCAAATTGGTTGCAACTTGATCCGCTAAGTACGCAACTCCAAGACTATGGCTGAACCTTGTATGGTTTGCAGATGGATAGACGAGTTGTGCCAACCCAAGCTGAGTTGTGTACCTTAGCCGTTGGAAGAATTCAGTACGGATTACATCCTTGACTGCATTTTCAACCCTGGGATGAAATGAGATGCTGCCCCAGATTGGATCGTTGACATTCCACATTTCTGATTCTCCACTAGTTAAAACCCCGCTTCCTCTTTTCGTAAGGTGCAACAGGAACTTAAGGAAAAGCAGAAATCTAATTGACTTGGTCTTTTTATTCTGGCTTGTTACGACTCACTGAACAACATGGAATGACAAGCAATGGACTCTCTAGATCGTTGTAAGAATCTGAATTCATTAAAGAGGGTTGTTGGGTACCAGTTAAGCTGCAGGTCCCTAGATCCTTGTAGAAGCTGGAACGTGATTGCGATCGAGCAGTTAAATCAGGACGCAGAGTTTAGCGAGTGGCTTACACGGGCCATGGACATCCATCGGATATTAAAGCGACGGTCCGGATTCACTGTGAGATCTAACACTCATAATCTAGGCTCTTGAACTCAACTGTCAGTTGTCTTTTTGCAAAGCGAACTTTTAACACCCAATCAATATAGATTTTTTCTCTGCTTGATCGTGCTTTACACTTTCCACGTCTGATGGTTTGGCTCCGCGGCCATCAAACATTGCTATCCCGCGGTCCTGACGGTCTAATAACCAATTGCGGGTTGAATCATAGATCCCTAGAATTCAATTCGAAAAACCGGGCTTCGCTCGTGTTCTGTTTTCCGCTTATTGTAGCGCTGGGTGGTCGATGGGTTCGCATGACCCATCGCTGCCTGCACATCCTCGATCCGCGCCTCGACTGTGTTGAGAAGGTGGCCGGCAAAGGTCGCCCGCATTGAATGAGGGGAATATCGTCGGAACCTACTACGCTCAATGCCCGCGCGATTCATTGCAGAGTTCAGGATGTAATCGAGCGCTTCAGCGGACATGGGCGTATTCTTGCCAGTCTTAAGACTTGGAAAGAGCACATGCTCATGTTCATCTATTTTGAACCCTCTGTCCCGTAAGACTTTGAGCTGCTCGTCCAGCGCGGAGATAGCAAAGAGATGAAGCGGGATTTCGTGGATCTTATCGCCTTTTACTTTCAATTGAAAGATCTTGATCCCATTTACCATACCGAGATCTTTCATGCGAAGTGTTCTGATCTCTCGGGAGCGCAGTCCCGTGAAAAAGCCAACGGCTAGAATGCTCGATGAGAGGCAAACGTATAAGATTTTGGGTTAAGCGAAGCGAAGATCTTTCGCACGTCCTCATCCGATATATCTGCTGTCTCGCGGCGATGCTCGGTACGCGGACGCGCCACCCCATAGACAATATCTTTATCTACAAGCCCAGCTTCGGCGAGGTAGCGGCAAAGAGAGTAAATTGCTGCGAACTTTTTTTGGATCGTCTTGTTTGCGAGCCCCTTCTCTTCGAGCCCTTTTCGATAAAAGACGATGTGATGCCGCTGCAGCTATTGAGGGCTCCTCACCTCGCTCCCGAGCAAGCGAAAAAACTCCGTGGCAGCCAGCCGGTATTCGCGGGCCGTGAGGGGCGAGCGGGCGTTCAGAAAGAACGATACCAAGATTTTCTCGCCATTGCCCCAGATGGGGGAACTCTCGAGAGATGGCAAAGAGACGGGCAAAGCAATGTCCATGTTTTTTTGACCTATACTTTTCGTTTTCTATTCGAAGGATATCGGAAGGGACTTTTTGAAAGAAAGCATCTTCTTCCAAGTTAATTCCTGATCGAATAATAGCGTCATTCATACACCCACAAATGTTTATGGTCGCTTAGCACGGGCGGAGCCTAGCGATCATCAACGCCGGACGGGAGTAATCAGCGTGTCGATTAAACCTATTGGCTTGGTCACCACTGATTTGGGAAGAACGCTACGTTCTTATTATTCGGATCATCGTAAACAACGCCGTTCATAAACAAACGCTTCTGAAAGAGCCACCTTTGCCACGCATTCCAATACCCTTGGAGCTTGGGTGCAAGCAACGCACTATTCCCTCCCCTGCCGCTTGTCTCAGCGATAACTCTGTCAACGACAGCTACATCGAACTGGAAAGCGGCCGCTCCATCTGTATACTGAATTTTGTTCCATTCGATACCTTGGAGGTCAACGCCATTAGCGTCCTCCGAATCCTCCTTCATGAGCCGCCCGTAAAACCAGGCCTCGCCATCAACAAGACCCAATAGCATCTGAATCCAAACCGGTATTTTCGATTTATCCTTAAACGAGTTTACTTGGATATCGTACCCATCCGCGTGACGACCTTCCAGAACCGGATACAATCCGCTTGAACTTTCCCTGGACATCTTTTTGCCCAGCTTGTCGTCAAAGAAATCCATGTTGTCGACGACGAAGATAATTGCTTCAGGCTTTTTGATAAACCATGGTGCAGAAGCAATTTCTCTTAGGGTCGTCGAGATGGTTATCAAAAGCAAGCGGGCCTGATAATCTCCTTCAGGCCAGAACTTTTCACTTCCTCGGAAGAAACCTCCATCCCCAAAAGCAGCTTTTCTCGCGACTTCATCTTCGAGATTGGATTTGGGTTGCCTCCACATAAAGAGCCTTGACTGGCATCGACTCACAGCCTTAAGGACATCCTGAAATCCTTCGACATGCTGCATCCCAAAGTCGGTTCTACAATGCCAATTCTGAGCCTTCAGCCTATAAAGCAAACGCGATAAATAAAGAAACTGCGGTGTTTGTATGTTGTCAAAGGAACGAGCTGTCATGCCCACAACCCTCTCTTTATGCTGAGGCTTACCCTTATCGTCATCAATGAATATATATATCGCGTTCACGTCGGTTTCGAACAAAAATTCCATTCCGTCATGGAGACGAATTCTGCGTTTACCTTTAGAAATCTGTAAGTTCCGCATACCGTCCCTTATCATTCGCCGTCGTCGCAACAAATTTTTCTCCATTTTTATAAACCAAGATTACGTTATAAACCTGTTTAGCCGTGTCCTTGCCGCAGCCAATAATAGTTAGAGTATAGCTTGATAGTCCCAAGGGAACCATTGCTAGAGGCTTTTAAGCACTAAAGTTCCCTAAACAAAATTTGACACAAGTTCCCATCGAGAAAAAATCGTTATATTAGCATTGATTTTAGAAGGAAGGGTAATGATTGTCGGACTCGATGGCGGGTACCTGCGTGCTCGGGACGGCGCCGAAAGGAAAGCCGGCACATTCGAGGTGGTCGTTGGCAAATCGCACTCGGACGACCGCAGCCCGAAAACTTTTGCTTTCGTGAACGGCCATGACGTGAGGCGCCGACGGCGAGTCCATGAATCGCTCGTGGCGGGCTCAAACTCCTAAAACGAAGTCCAGGGATTGACAGAACCCGAATCGAAGTATGATACGCTAAGAGAAATTCGCTTGCGCGGGTTCTTTGCCAAGACAGCATTACGCTTGTCCACCGCCTCATCAAGAGTTGCTATTACCTCTTGATTTCCTGGCGACTCTACATCACCAAAAAGACCAACAAAAAGATGACTAACCGTACTGCTAATGGCAATTGCATCAACCAAATACCTATCTCGCTCAGATAGCGAAGCCCCAAAAACTACCAAATTTCCATTCAGTTTTTGGAACGAGCGAAAACACTTACTTAGGTATCCATTACGCATTATTTTTCCTTTTTTTCTGACACTCTCCCCTTCGGCCACGAAAATTGGGTAGTATTCTTTACTCATGCTGTCTTTTAACTGGTCGATTAGGGAGATTTGAGTTCTGTTCCACGTTATTTTCTTGATTTCCTCTGTTCCTAAAATCAGATGAAGCGCACCATGCAAGAAGTAGACGCATTGTTTATAGTCACCTTCCCAAATTACAAAGTCTTCTCCAGGCGCATTGCGAAATCCATCATCACAGGTTAATGATGGAATGGCTCCTGTTTTTCTTAGTGTCTCATTTTCAGCTTTCATCGCCCACATGTAAGTCCAATACAGCAGGAGGTCGTAGTTAAGCGTGTATACTGACTCAAACTTGCTCAAAAAACGGATGCAGGAATGAAATTTAGCATCTTCAATCTCAGATACATTTATCGGATGATTATGAGCAATCGTCTCAGCCAAAACATCTTTAAGACTATCAGCATCCTCTTGCATTAGATTTGCAACCTCTTCATTAGGCTGTTGATAAATTCGATGTAGTTTGGCTGAATCCTGCAAAGATTTGATAGTAACTTCAAAATCTCTTGAACCAATCGCGTCAAAGCATCTACGAAGCCTTTCGGTTAATTCAGCTCTTTCGTAGATTGAATTCCAGGAAAACATGTCTTGACTATACGCTTGACTAAAGCCGTTTCCAAGCAGGAGCCTTGGCTTATTTCCCCCTACCGTCGCATCCCGCATGGCTTTTTCAAATGGTTCCCTTTCAACCATAGTCGTGTTGCTCCAAAAAATGGATGTGTTTTGAATCAATTTTATCATGAATGGATTGAAGAAAATCTATCGGAAGAAATTGTTTACCGGCGTGGCATCTGAGTAAGCTTCTATATTGCGGCGTCTATGACCCAACAACCAGTTGACCAGCGAACCGTACAGCTAATATTCAAAGCCATTTCCGAGACCTTTAAGGAATCCGAAGCTTACAAAACGTGCCTTCTGAATGTCACTTCAGCAAAGAAAGGGACCAAGAGGCGTTAAGCGAATGTGGAGACTACAACAAACCGGGGGCTACGCTGCATTCTCCCTGTTAACCCCCATACCTGGGTACCAGACCTCGAACTGAGTGCGTAGCTCGTCGTTGAGCACGCGTGTGCGAGTTTGCAGGAGCAGGTGAGCGCCTTGTCGTGTCCAGCGCATCTGCTGCTTCTTGACGAACCGCTTGCTGATTACGTGATTAACGGCCGACTCGGCAAAGGCGGTCGAGACAGGTTCGCCGTGCCGGTAACGGTCGCCATAGTTTGGGATGAAAGACGCATTGAGGCGCACGTAGGTCTCGAACTCGCGAAGCGCTTTCCTGATAGACTTCGCCTCGGGCCACTCCAGAGCGAGATCGCCGACGCTGGACTCCAAGTCGTCAATGACTTCGAGGGCATGGAAGGTGTTCCCCTGCCACAGGAAGTGCTTGATACGCTCTAGGCTTGCCGCGACCTCGTCGAGCGTCTGCACTGACTCTGGAGCACTCGTAGTCTTGAGCCCAGTGAGCATCTGTTTCATCACGGTGAGCTTCATCGTGATATGGAACCACTCGAGGATGTGCTCGCCCTCGGGAGTCAAGTAGAGCTGCAAGTCACGCACCGTATCGCCTCCATCCGACATGAACGTAACCCGCTGATTAAATTGCATCCCTTGCGCCACGAGCGATTGATGCACGCGCCGTCGGCGCCTCACATCATGGCCGTTCACGAAAGCGAGACTATTCGGGCTGCGGTCGTCCGAAAACGTCTTGCCAACGACCACCTCGAATGTGCCGGCTTTCCTTTCGGCGCCGTCCCGAGCACGCACGTAACCGCCATCGAGTCCGACAATAAGCGGCGCCTCAGGGGGCGGAAGCGCTGCCCAACCTCTTGGTGAACCGACGACGGCACTCGCCTCCTCGTCGCCGAGCTCATCTTCGAGGCGCCGGGCGAAACGTTGCTGGTCCCGGCGCACCGTTGTCGCATTCATTTCGCCCCCGATAGGCAGCAATTCACGAAGAATGTCTACGGCGAGGCCATAGGATATGAGCGAGGCGAACTTGGTCTCGAGGTAGACAAGTTCTGGGGCCGCCCGCTCGGCAAATAGAAGGGCAAGAGGACTTCGCGAGCTACGGGCTTGTGTGGGTGTGCACTGCCGGCATCCATACCAGCGCGGACTGTCAAGACGAAGCTTCCCGAATATCGTCCGCACAACAATCTCGCGATGCTCCTTTGGCAGCACCGCTGCTCCTCCAAGTGAGCAGAGACCTGCGCAGCTGCCACCCCCTTCTGCACGTTCTCCAGCAGACTCTTTGCCTCGGCTAGAGTCATGCCGAGGCTATCAAGCCTAAGTTCCTCGCGGTGGAAATGCGCGACTGTCTCAACGTGCTGCTCCCCACTCTTCGTTGTGATCACGAGCTGAAGGTGAACGTCCATGATTACCTCCTGTGTTGCTTGTGTTGGTCGAGGAGACAAGAGCATACTGCGACAATCGCTGGTTGATCACTCGACGAAATATGCAACGCGGTTGGAGCCACCGAAGCTGCTCAGCCTCTGGCTCTGTCGGACGCTCGCCGGTTTCGAGAAAGCGCTTTACGATCTCTACACCTTGAGCCAGAAGTTCACTGAGCGGTGGCGTCGCATCGCCGCTCAAGAAGTGTTCAGGCCCGCTGCAGTGTTTTGGCGGTACAATCCCCTGGCCACCGATGCAGCGTGGATGGGGAAGCCGCGATGTCGAATCGATACTTTAGACGCGAATGACGATCCTCCAGCCCGCGGTGAAGTTGTACTCATACAGGAAACGCTCGTTCAGACGTAGCGCGAGGTCCGATAGTTTGACCTCTCGTGCATCGGTGTCGAACCAGATCCCACCCTCGCGGTAAAGACCGAACTCACGGCCGTGAACCCGGAAGCGATGGAGATGGTCATCGTCCCATTCAAAGGCGATCTGGAGCCACGAGTGCAGGTCTGCCAGCGAGCTTTCGCCGCGCACTCGCAGGCGGCCAGATCATTGGTGAGATCCGTTCAAGCCAGGCATGCAGCGTAAGCGAGTCGCTGGCAGCGACGAAACGTGGTAAGGAGTTCTTAGGCTTCAGGGCTTTTGCCATAGAGCATATTTTG
>JBGSRE010000024.1:0-1844 GCA_041737755.1 Oligoflexus sp. | reverse complement strand
GATATCTAAAAAATCCCGAACAAGACGGCTCATCCACAGCGGACAACATGCGAGTCTAAATTCGGGCTTGCAACTCCGCCGTGATGGCATCAGACGTTCGCCTTAACTGCGATGCACCCTCGCTACCAAGACTGGATCAGACACCTTTTTGATCACCCGGTGGTCGAGCCAGCATGGCATTGGAAAGTTAACGCCCCGGAATTCCTAGCTGACGAGCCAGAGATTGCTGAGTTGATTGAGCTTACGTTTCGGAACTCTGGCACGGATCTCCAGCATTTTTCCGACGCCCAGCTCAATCAGGGATTATGGTATTTGGTTTCTCCCGCTTGTTCTAATTATTGTTTTACACTGCGCAGCGATAAGGTTCGATTGGAACGACGCCTTTCGGCTATTGCTTCAATCTCAGTGCTGTACAGGGATTGTTTTAAGCACCGTTGCACACAAACGTTGAGTCATCTAGACCAGCGTCATTCATCTATACTGAACGCAATCTGTTATATGTTCTGGGACGTCTGCGCCTTATCATACTTGTGCGACTCTCCAGACGAACAGCAGCTTGCCGATGCTTGTTTCGCCGTATTAGCGGAAACCTTCTCACTTGACCACTTAGCCTGCCGTGAGGCTGCCATCCATGGTTATGGGGAGTTCTCATGCACTTATCCTGACAGGGTCGAGCAGGCTCTGGACCGTATTCTGGAGACTGAGATTGCAGACTCTCTTCTCAGAAACTACGTACATCAGGCACGACACAGTTATATCCAATGACCACGATCTACAAACGACCAAGAGTGAACAAGGCGCGGAACCTAGCAGGAATTCACGCCTGACCCGCTTCCAATTCCAGTCGTAATGTCCGCTACACGCTCAACCTGAGCAAGTGACGCCATGACAACACCTACTTTTTTGAATTGCAACGATATCCTGAATTTAAATACATAATCTGTGAGTGTTAATCATTCCATGATTCAACTACCAGATACCATTCAGCGGGCTTTGAATGCAAAAGTAGAGCTCTTTATGGGCGAGCATTGTGAGTGGAAATTTGACCTCTCTGAGCAACCTGAATTTATATCCATTTTAGCTGAACGTCACATTCTCGTGTTCGCAAATAACGGTTTTGGAGACTACTTGTTTTTGGTTTCGACACCGGGTGATGGCACGTTTGAAAACGCAATCTATGAATACGTTCATGAGGGACCGGAGATTTTACGGATTGATGATGATCTTGAACTTTTGCTTGGTTTACGCGAGCGCGCAGTATCCAACGATCACTACCCTCAAGCGATCTATCTGACGGGAGAATCTGTTCAGTTGGACGATCATGTAAAATTTAAGGTTTGGGCCCAGTTTTGGAAAGGATGGCAGGTTGGAAAGATTGCTTATGTGCCGGGGATCTCAGCCAAAAATTCTAATTTCGAGTATGGCGGTTTGAAGTGGGTGGCAGTGCAATTCCAAGGCGGCGAGCTTTGTCCGGTAGTGAACCCCAAAACTGGTGTGATTAGGAGCGTTCGCTTTGTTAGCCGATGCGTCTGAATGTAGAACCCAATTAATTTTTTGACTCACCATTGATGGAAAAACCTATCCGAGAGCTCCTTGTTGGCAGCGCCGATAGCCCGGTTGATGAAATTTTCTGTAAGGAAACCGAGTGGCTGACGACTCACTCAGCGCATGGGGAAATCACCGTGCGCTAGTCTCACCTCATCTTTATGAAAATCATTTATCAAATCAGCCGCGCACTTGCGGCGCTCATTCTATTGCAGACGCTTTATTTCAAATTCAGCGGTGCGCCGGAGTCCGTTTACATCTTTACCACGGTGGGTGCGGAGCCGGTCGGCAGGATCGGC
>JBGSRE010001023.1:0-5443 GCA_041737755.1 Oligoflexus sp. | reverse complement strand
ATAACCGATACAACCGGTACTGTTAGCGATCTGATAGCAGTTACCATTACCACGCGGCTGGCAGATCGGTTTAAGATCTTTATCGAAACCAATCAGGCGTTGGTTTGCTGGACAGTTCACAGCCGCAGGCGCACTGCAGATTGGATAGCCACTCGCGTCCAGTGCTGTCTGACTCGTACCCGGCTGGCAAGCACAGATCACCTTGCCGTTTGGGTCGGCCCCAACCATAACCGAATTACTGCCGGCCGAACATTGGCTAATTTGCGTCGGAGCGAGCAGTTGAACCCAGATGCTACCAGACCAAGGATCGAAATTACCGCTCTGGTCGTCAACCGGATAAGATGGCAAAGGAGGATCGGAGGGACGATTGGGATCAGGGACATAGTTAACCTGGTAACGTAAGCGGATGGCCATTGCCTCCCCGCAACTGGCAGTATTGTCAAGGCAGATCGCCACAAAATAGGATCGAACGTCCCAAACAGGCTTGCAATTATCCTGCTGGGCTTGGACCGGATTATTGGAACAAATCCTGCTCTGATTATTGTAGAGGAGAGGATTAGAATCTGACCCTGAAATATGCGCTGGCACTAGCCCCATCGGAGAACCTAGGCGGACACTCCTAGGAGTATTGATACTGGTCGTATTGCAGAGAGTGGCTGGATTCCCATCGACACACTTCAGCAGTTCGGCATTTCCAGAATCAGAGTAGGGAGCGGCACTATAGGTCTGAGCACTATAGATCAGGTTATTGCGGGTAAGAGAGCGCTTGATTTGGATACCTATGCCGTCGCGCGCGCTGATCGCTTCGATACGTTTGCCAGTTGTACTCAGCTTTGGCAAAAGGGTAGATCCCGCCGCCACAAGGATACCCAAGAGGCCGACTCCAATCAAAACTTCAGTGACCGAGAAGCCCCTACTGCTCTTCAGCCAAGCAATCCGCGCCTGGGATCTCTTTGCTATGGATTTATTGAACAACATGTGGCCTCCGCGGGTGGGGGTGCGTTGTTGCCATAATTCGCATTGGGATCCCCAGAAAAGCACTGGAATTGGTCAGCATTTGCGCCCTGAGCTGGGGCTCCACACTGAGTTATGTTAAGAGTCTTGATACCCATTTTTTGTCCCTGGGCGTCCTGTCCGCAGTTTATGGCGTTGTTGGTCATTTGTCTCACCACACAGTTTGTCGCCACTGGTGCCGAGCAGATAGCTAGACCTGTGATCGAAATACCCGTAAAATTTTGGCCGGAAGGACAGGCCTTCGAGATATCGCAGATCGGATAGCCGGTCGTGGAGTTGACTCCAATCTGCTCAGCAACCTGCGGAATACACTTGCAAGTGATTTCGCCATTAACAATTTTATCTACCATCGCTCCAATGGGACAAATCTGGGTGGTAGCAAACAGCAGGTTGTTCTCATTCGCATCGGTCTTGAGCGAGGCGAAATTAGCGAAAGCACTATCTTTGGGCAGACTAGCCAGCCTTGGAGTATCTGGGAAATCAGTAGCATTGCCTATGAAATTGACCTGCACCAAACTAAAGAGCCGAACGCTACAAGGGCTTCCATTCACACAATCGCGCAGATAATAGCTGCGTGCTTCGAAAGCGCAGGGATCGGTACTGGTCGAGCAGGCTTCGCCTTTTATCGTATAATTCTCGGGTGTGGCTTTGATCCCTGTCCCTGGGTTAAAGAGCGAAAACTCCGCGGCGCTCTTCCTGACTGCCAGTGTCCCCCCGCTGAAAGCAAAGCCACATGTTACAGGAGGATTGGTATTGAGACAGATAGCGAAGGCACTGGTGGTGGCAGCTTTGGATAGCGAAAAACGAATGGCTTCGTTATTCTCAGCCGTGCTCTTTATTCGCCGATGAAGAGTAGCACGGGCTGCCATGATTTTATCAACCTTTTGCCGATTTAAATCTTGACCCGATTTTCTCTGGATGCCGGTAACGACGATACCAACCAAAGCTGAAAGAAGCAGAAAGTAAATCATCCCGCTTCCATGCTCGTTCCGGAGTCTTGGATATTTTGTCATATTTCATCCTGATCACAGGTCTTGTGAGCACTATTCTATTATGGTAGCCTTTCGCTACCTGCAAGTGAATACATTTATCTTGTCGAGGTCGAATATGTTGCGACTCTTGCCCCTGCTTTGCCTGGGCTTTTCCTACTGCAGCATGCAGTATTTTATGCTCATCACACGGCTGATTGGGGAATTGACCGGTGACCTTGCACTCTGGAGCGCAATCGGCAGCGGATGTTTTTTGTGTGCACTTGGCCTGGGAGTCCTGCTCGCCGAGCGATACCAAACAGAGAAGCTCAGTCTTAAGGTTTCTGAAGTTGAAATTCTCATTGCACTGCTCGGTCCTGCTAGTTTGCTGGGAATCCATGTATGGAATATACTCTATAGAATATACATATTTGATAATGGCGTCCTTAAACAACTCGAGCTAATGCCCACCATTTATGCATTCGCAATTTTCGCTCAGGTCCCTCTGCTCCTCCTCGGTTTCCTCTCTGGCTTGGAGGTCGGCCTGATTAACCGCATTTGTTTGCAGCAGAGCTTGCGTAGGGTTCAGCTGCTCCTTGCTATCTACCATCTGGGTGGATTGCTGGCGACTCTCGGTCTGCTTCTCGTGCTCATACCGCAGTTTGAGATCATGTCCATCGGTATAGCGACTGGCTTGCTTAACCTGATTTTGGTTGCCATCTGGATTAGGTTTAATACGCAAAGTCAAAAGGAATCACCAACGCGGGCCTTAGCCTTGGGCTTTTGTACCATCGGACTCATCGCCTTATTCCTCTCAGTATCTGATCTGGTAGAGGTGCAGCGCAAGAACTTCTACTATAATACCCATCGCTGGTCGATTGATATCAATGGCCGCATGAAAACTGATTTTCCTTTTTCCCTTCTTGAATGGTGGGATCGATCCGACTCGTATCCGCCCATTGAACGTTTTACAGGCCTCTATCAAAACATTGACTTTGTCAGGCCACATGAAAGCTCATATATCACAAGACCGAAGCCCCAACATGACGAATGGTTCATGTTCATGGACTACCGATTCCAGGTCAATTCAGTAACCGAAAGGTCCTATCATGAGGCCATGGCCCATGTACCCAGTGCCTTGCGCGGGACCCATGGGGGAAAAATTTTGGTCATAGGAGGAGGAGACGGGCTGCTCGTTCGCGAAATTCTCCGCGCTGATCATGTCTATAACGACAAACGCCTGGAGACGATCGATCTGATCGACATTGATAAGACAATACTCAAGTTAGCCCAGGAGAAGCCTGAATTGCGGCTACTCAACAAAGATGCCCTCAAGGATCCTCGGGTGAAGATTTCCGCTGAAGATGCTTTTGCCAAGCTCCGCAGGTCCCACTCGCAATATGACGCTATTTATGTCGACATTCTCTATCCCTTCAACATCGAAACGTCTCGCCTTTATTCTTATGAATTTTTTAGCCTGCTTGCTCGCGCCATGAAACCAAACGGAACCATGACCATACTTTGTCCTCTTGACTTCGAAGATCGTGATCTTGAAAAAAACCGGCCCATCCGGCGCTGGATGAGTAGTACACTTGCCAAGGCGGGCTTCAAGCAGCTTATTCAGTTCAGCGAAATCAATCATAGCTTTCTGCTGGGTCGCCGGGAACATCTGCCCATTGCCGATCCGACCAGTCTCCAAAGCCTTATGGAAGCAAGTCTCATAGCCGACAAAAGCATTTGGCATCGCCTAGCCGAATGGCCTCTTCACTATCAACCCGAGTATGTTAACTCACTTTTGCGGCCTCAGTTTGTTGGAGTCAAAGATCCCTTCTTCTGAGGTAGCTATGGACCAAAGTCCCACAAAAATCCGCTGGCACGGCCTCGACCTGATACGCCTTATAAGTTTCAGCGTGATTCTCACCTTTCAGACCGGCTTTATGTACTTCTACACCCCGAGCTATGAATACGGGCAGCTCAGCACTATTCAGCAGGTGGCCGAATTTATCTGCCGCTGCCTTTCGTTCAGTGGCTTCTCCATAGTCTTTCTTTCCAGCTTTTTGCTAGGCTATGTGCAGAGTACGGTCCGTGCCGAAACCTATAGAGTCGGGATCTTTTTGGTCCTGATCTTTGGTTGGATCTATCTGAGTCTGCTGATGCATTCCCCCTACCTGATCGTTTGGGACGTTTATGGTCTTTTTTTAGTCGGTATGGTCGGCATGCTCTTGCTCAAAAAGTTAGGGCGAGTCTGGATCCGTGCGGCTGGAATAATGGGTTTCATCTTGCTCTGGATACCTTTTTGGGAATTCAGTTCCTATTTTGCGTCCTGGCCCGAAAATCTCCAGCAGATTATTGGTGTAGTACCTTGCCCGAGCAAGGAAGCCAGTGAGTGGCCGCTTCTTCCTTGGCTAGGCCTCGTGGGGATGGGCTACGCGCTCGGTCATGAGCTTGTGCATCAGCTGCGCGCGGGCGATACGCGTTTCCTTAGACTAAGGTCGGGAGAAGCTCTCGTTTGGGTTCTTGTCCTAGCGGCTTCCATTCCCCATTGGGGGCCTTACTTCCACATCCGCCTGGGATCCTATTTTTCCTGTGATGCATACCGGCAGCCTCCCATCGTCTTTTGGAGCCACTTTATCTGGGTCCTCGCTGCCTTGCGACTTTCCTTGGAGCCCCGCGTTCAGTCTTGGCTAGCCGCGCGCCGCCTTGTCCTTACGATCAGCAACCTAGCTATCTCACGGAAATTTTGGCTAGCTTATGTCATTCACTTTCTCTATGGCCACCTCCTCTGCCACATCTCGGAGTTCTTTGAACAGACAACACCCGAGTTCTTTGCGAGCTATGAGCTCTCGGTTATAGATTTTCTTACCCTGACCCTTGTTCTGCAAATCGAACTTTTTACCCGTGGCGCCCTCGCCATTGGCCGCGAGATCAGAGCCTATGGCTTCCGCTTCTATGCAGTTTGGCAAAAGCTGTGGTCGGTAGAAACTCCTCTGAAATAACGCATAAGCTGGGGATATCGGCCTTTTTAACGCAAGAAAAGCCTTGTGCATCGATGAGCACTATGGGACATTGAGAGTAATAGCCCTAAATTTAAGCACAAAAATACTCCCTTTCGTGGTCAAGCCTAGCGACTCAGATCTCGGTATCGTATGGGTCAGTTTTTTCAAAGGCGGTTGTTTGCCATGATCCCTTTACATGATATCATCCGCAGTGACATCGCTTCGATCCTTGCGGCTGCTGTGGCTCAGCATGGATCAAAACCAGCTCTCAGCTGCCTTGGCGAAGACTTACTCTTTGTTCAATTGGAAGCAGCCGCACGCAAGCTTGCTGCTTTCTTCAGTGATCTCGGACTGCAGAAGGGCGATCGCATCGCTCTCATGCTGCCCAATCTGGCTCAATTTCCTGTCGCGTTCTATGCAGCGCAGAAAATGGCTTTGATCTGTGTCAGCATTAATCCTTTATCC
>JBGSRE010001014.1:0-13211 GCA_041737755.1 Oligoflexus sp. | reverse complement strand
CTCAATCTTTTCAGCAGGACTGTTGCCTTACTTTTTACTTTGCGCGGGATCATCGCTTTGGGTCGGATTATCCTTAGGAACGGGCTTAGGCACGGGAGCAGGATCTTTGCCTGGAAATTCAGGCTTGGGTGCAGGCGCTTTGCCATCGGCCAAAGCACAGATTTCACCTTTGGCTTTATCGATGCTATAGCTACGGGTCTTGCTGTTGCTCATTAAAAACCGAATCGTGTCGGTCAAAATCAGTTGATCACGGCTCTTATCCGACGACCTTAGAGCAATTCTACGGCTGTAAACGAGGTCTTCGCCATGGCCTTCGGTCATCAGACCATTTTGCAGCTCCAGGCTCTGATTGGCTCCGGCCTGACTAAAATGAAAGCGTAAAAACTCTCGTGGACCGATCGGCTTATTCTCATAAACGCCCTGGCCAACCTGAGCCTCAAATCGAAGGGTTTGGTCATCGCCACCTGCCTTTTGATTGCTAAACGTCATGCGCAGGGATTTTTCATCTTTAGCTTGCCAAGCTTCTGGCTCGTCCTGCTCATGAATCACCTTCATGCCGATGTCGGAGCTGAGGAAATCCTTGCCATCGGCTTCTGCATAGTGCGAGGCTCCATCAATTTTAAGGCCCAGTTCAAAAAAGATGAGTTTCGTTACAGTATCCATCGAATCAGGCAGAGTCGGATGCAGATTTCCTGCTTCTTTAGGATCCAACTTCGCTAAAACGGCCGTTTGCAAAATGGGCCGTAGGTCACCATAGTCTTGCATATCAAAAACATCCTGAGTCCCTTTGAGAACTTTGCATTGACCGGGATTCAAAGCACCAAAGAAGCTAAGCCCGTAGTTATGCTCCACTCGGGCGTTGCGGCTGACAGAATCTCGAAAAAGACGGAAATTTGATCGGAGAAGGGCACGTCCCTCCTGCTTATAACGTTCCAGGAAGGCTTGAGCTCCTAGATTCTTTAACTCTTGCAATCGCTCTATATTATCTTCCATGGAATTCCATGACTGGTAGAGACTATTAGCCGATGATCTTGCGTCAGCGCTATCGTTTGCTTCGCTCGCGGAAGCTGACTTCCCCACATGAACATTCAAACTGCGGCAGCCGAAAAAGCTGACTAAAAGCACCGAAGGAATGACCAGATGAGTGAGGATTTTTCGTGACATGATGCGCCCTTTCCATCAACAGACAATCAGAATATACCAGCAACTTCAATTCAACTGAGCTATGATAATGCAAAGACCTCACCAACGGAACGTTTGCAAAGCATGGCCTCAATACATCGATAGTATTAGCCAATTAATTCCTTTCCCAGTCCATGAAAGCAGGGGTGACAAAGAGTTTGCTGTCAGCCTGTCAAGTTCCTTTTCAAGCATGCATTCATCTTATTTTCTGGCTATTTACAGAAGAGTCGCTCGGCCGGCAGCCATTCCAGATTAGGTTTTATGTCGAGCTGCAATCCAAGGCGGTAAAATCTTTTCCAGCATAAAAAATGCCCGGCATCAGCCCGGGCATTCTCGTTTAAAATCAATCACTTTTACTTATTCGCGACTTTCGCTTTTGATTTGTTCTTGGCTTTAGCAGTCTTGGCCTTAACTGCTTTCGATTTCTTGACGACTTTATTTCTTTTCATCTTTTTGCCTTCGACTCTAACCGGAGATTTTTCGACGACTTTAGCTACCGGCGCTGGGGCTAGAACAGCTTGAGGAGCAGGAGCTTCCATTGGCAGAACATCGGTATGATCGGTCGCTACAGCTTCATCCGAGGCAGGTACTATGTTCTCTTCCATCATACGTGGTGGCATGAGCACACCTTCTTTGTCATTGCCATGGGGAATACCATTATTCTGAGTCAGCATTCCATCAACCCAAGTCTTTTCACTCAACATAGAACTGATAGAATCGCCGGTCTCTTTATAGTCATCGACGAGACGGCCCGAATACATAAAACCACAAATCACACCGACCACCGTCAGAGTTAAAAAAGCAATCTTAAAGCGATTAAAAGGCTGAGATAGCCAAGCTTGGCTTGACGTTGGCTGCATCGATGATTGATAGCCAAGACCGAAGCGGGCGCTGGGAGTCTTTTTCGACTTTTCAATCTTGTTTAAAGAAGTCATAGCTGTCTTTACTCTGCTCTGCATGGAAAAGGCCGTAGTACGCATAAAGCTGCTGGCAGCTTCGCTGGTTATTTTCGCACGATCAGCTATCGCCGATGTGGCACTATCAATTTTCAAGGCTCTGGGTGCACTCAATAGAGTCTTCTTTAGCTTACTATCTTCCACTGTTTTAGCTTTTGCCTTGCGAGCTGGGCTAGCTTTTTTAGCAATAGCTTGAGCAGGCTTGACGACCGGACTTTTTATGGTTTTCTTGGTCATGATAGCAATCCTTCCGTTCCAGAATAAGAGCACAAGTTCCACAAACCATAGGTGTGCAAAGGCCTTGCCAGACCTGTGCGACTTCAAGCTTTGGTTTTTATTTGGCTATTATTTTGGCTTTGAAATGGATCTGACTATATTTTTGACGCTTCCAGGGGATCTGGCAGACAGCGGAGTAAGTCCACGAGTTCAACCAGTGGCAATCCCACCACATTGGAGTAGGAGCCATTGAGCTTTTCAACGAGAAAACCGCCGATTCCTTGAATGCCATAGGATCCCGCCTTATCCAGCGGTTCGCCCGTTGCCACATAGTAGCGAATCTCTTGCTCTGTCAGGCTCTTAAACTGCACCGAAGTACGAACCACAGATTGCTTCACGGCATGCTGCAAACCTTTGCTATAGACCAGGGTCAGTCCCGTGAGAACTTCATGAGTTTTGCCCGACATCAGTCGCAGCATTCGAGTGGCATCGCCAGCATCCAAGGGTTTCTCCAAAACTTCAGTTTCGAAGAGTCCGATCGTATCGGAACCGATCACCACATGCGGGCGGTCCTTAGGGAGCGATTGGAAGATGATCTCAGCTTTTTCCCTGGAGTTGCGCTGCACATAATCCTCCGCCGTTTCCCCTGAACGCTGTCGTTCTTCAATGGCCGGGACTTGAATGGAGAAAGCTACGCCCAGATACTTCAGCAATTCCTGCCGACGAGGCGAAGAACTTGCCAAGACTATATGATAGGGAAAATCCTCAAACACTGACTGCGTTTTCTTAGGCATCAAATGTAACCCGATACTGGAGATCGATTTGTAAAAGTTGCGCCGCTTGGCTTTGCCTATAGCGGTGCAGCTCTTGATAAAGTTTCGCATCATGACTGGCAAAAATTTGCAGAGCCAAGAGGATGGCTTGAAAGAAGCCTGTTTCCCCCTCACCCATTGTGGCGATCGGAATTCCTGAAGCATAAGGGAGGAGCACAGAGCCCTTTAAAGGGACGAAGAGAACCGGAAGTTGGCAGAGCGAAGAGGCTAGCGCTGCTAAATGATCCGCAGCTGTTGCCACGCAAAGGATAAGTTTTCCACCCTGCTTTTCAAACTCACGAATCATATTCTCTGTTGCCGAGAGCGCCAGATGAGTCGATGCAAATCGAATCTCATAGGAGATGCCAAAGTCCCGAAGAATTTCCTGACCCTTTTCGGTCATGTCACGATCACTGGCTCGCCCCAGCAGGACTAATATTTTTTGCAAGTCCGTCTCTCCTTTCACAGTCCTTTAACGAGGGTCCGCGAGGACTGAACCGATATCCTGACGATACTGAACACCTTGCCAGGGAGCAGCGATTTTTTTTATGAAGGTATAGGCATGCTGCCTTGCTTCTGGAAAATCCTTACCATGGCCTACGACCGTCAAAAGTCGGCCCTTACCTGTGAGCAATCGACCCTGCTCTTCCCGCACGGCCGCAGCAAATACTTTGGGCGCATCATCGGCGTTTTGAAAAATATCGCGAGACACTTCAAACCGTTTGGTTGCGCCTTCGCCATACGGATAACACGGTGAAGCCAGTACGACGCAAACGGAAGCACCCCCATTGTTCGAAGCTGCTGCTTCAAAATCCTGACTATCCGCTTGCAAGCCTAATTTCGCTGCAATCAATTCTGCCCAATCGCGTTTATCTTGGACAGCCAAAACCTCGGCCTCAGGATCACCGAGGCGGACATTAAATTCCACCACAGATGGACCGGCCGCGCTCCACATAAGCCCTACATAAAGACAGCCGGTGTAATGCATCTGCCGACGCTTCAGCTCAAGCAGCAGAGGCTGGACGACCTGTGACATGACCGTATCACCAGCATACTTTGGCAACCATGGCACTGGTGTGTAGCATCCCATACCACCGGTATTGGGACCTTGGTCGCCATCCTTTAAACGCTTATGATCGACTGCAAAGCCCAGAGGGGTTGGTTTGCCTTCGCCAAGAAAGACAAAAAAGGAACATTCACGTCCCAGGAGGACCTCTTCAATCACGACTGTCTCTGCTGCCTTGGCCATCCCTGAGCGATACAAACGCTCAATGCCTTCATCGATATCCGCCGGCTTGAGGCAAACAAAGACACCCTTGCCCGAGGCCAGTCCACTGGCTTTAATAACAGCGCCGCCGGAGCGAGCCAAAAAACTCTCTGCTGTCGCGCGACAGGATGCCTCGCCCTGAACCACTGCGAAGGCTGCCGTAGGAATTCCAGCTGCCTGCATCACATCCTTGGCAAAGGCTTTCGAGGATTCCAGTTCAGCCGCAGCCTTGAGAGGCCCAAAGCACGGCAATTTGAGATCGGCACAGGCATCCGCAAAACCATCCGCGAGCGGCTGCTCAGGACCTACAACGACAAAATCAACAGCTTGATTCCGGGCAAGCCTTGCCACATCGGCCATTCCAGCATCCAGACCAATCGACAGTCTTTCGCCCAAGGAATCCATCGTCGCTGAACCAGGCCAAATGAGGAGTGTTTCCACGAGCTTTGACTGGCGTAATTTCCAAGCCATGGCATGCTCGCGAGCACCTGAGCCAACTAGCAGTACTTTCATGATATGTCTTCCTCAATTGGGTTTTTTCCCGATGCGTCCACACTTTTAACGAGCTCACCCCCCTCTGTCAACACTCACAAGCTGGACTCAGCCAATGGTATAATAGGGTGGAGTGCGCTCTCCCAAAACAGCAGCGGATCGTGCGGCAGAATCTGCCTAAGGATAAAGTTAAACATGGTTCAGGTGCCAGCAGTGTCATGGGACAATCCAAAAATCGCTTTGCTATCAGCGAATCCGGCATCATTTTCGGAAGAAGTGATAGCCCGTCTGGAGCGACGTCTTTGGAGTTTTCCGGTTAAAACCGCCAAAATCCCTGATGCTTTCAAGGCAATTTCAACCGGCCGTTGTTCCGTACTGTTAATTCATGACACACCAGAGCTTCCAGCAAGTTTCATTCTGCGAGCTCAAATTGTTGATCCTATCGCAATTATCACTCCTACTATCGTTGTGACCCATACCGAACATCGGCTTGAAACTGCACTGATCAAGGACATTGGCTCCCCTGAATTGGTCGAGGCGCCCCTCAATCCAGCAGCGTTCATTGGCAGTTTTGAGTGGTTGATTCGTCGCTGGAGTCAAGGCAGCCTGCGTAAACTCTATCAAGCGCGTCGCCTCTTCTTGGAAAAACAGTTCCTATTGTTCTCCAAGCTCATTGGCAACCTCAAAGAAGAGCCAGATCTTCAGCCACTGGTGACGCCTTGCATGGCCCAAATCCTGATGAAACAATCGGATTTTAAAACCGTGGAAAAACTGCTCCTCACCGCGCTCAAAGAGCATCCTAGGAACATTGGCATTATCGTCAATTTGGTCGAATTCTATCTGCGTGCCGCCATGCCAGAGACCGCGCTAAAAATCATTTCCGCAACGCGCAAGAACCACGGTAACCCACGCATGCTTTATTCCGATCAAATTCAGGCTCATCTCATGTTGAATCAGGTAAATGAATGCGTGCCACTGCTGGAAGCTTTGGTTCGCGAAGACTACTGTCGCAAGCAGGCATCAGAATTCCTCGCTCGTTGCCTATACGCTGAGGGCTACAAGGAAAAATTCCAAAGAGTCATCGGCCATCAGCTGCCCTTGGTTGAAGAGTTTAATAGTCGTTGGAACAAAGCGGCCAGTTGACCAGACTGGTCGGGTTAGAATCGAGGCCGATATGGATAGCAAATTATTTCTCGATTTCTGGGGCTGGAAGAAACTTCCTTGGAACGAACCGATAGCCCTCGATAAGCTGTATTGGCAGGAGCCAACGCAGATCATCAGTTCCCGTTTGCTTTTCTCACTGCAACGAACGGCTTCCCTTTTCGTGCTCACAGCATTGCCAGGGCATGGGAAAAGTACCTTTGCTCGCTGGCTCTACCACCAGATCGATCAGAAAAACCACGATGTTGCTTTCTTTTCGCTGCTCCAAACCGAGCATGACAGCGGCTGGCTCTTGCCGAAACTAGCTCATTACCTGGGCTTGGACCCAGCAACAAGCAGCAATCGAGCGATCCTCGGTCGACTGCAGGAATCACGCCTGCATGACAAGATTCTCACCGTCATCATCGATGATGCCCATAAACTGAAAGAGCCTGAAGCCCTGGATGAAATTCTGGCTCTCATTCAAGTGCAATCCATCGCCACCAATCATATAAATTTCGTGCTGATCGGCAATCCACGGCTTGCCCAATTGGTGCAAATGACCGAAGGATGTCAACATCGATTGGCTCTTCAAGCGGAAATTCCCTGTCTCGTTCGCAACGATATTATCCCCTATTTAAATTGGCGTTTGGATCAAATCGGATTGCCCGTTAAGGTGATAACTCCAGACGCCCAAAGCTTGCTCATCGCCCAAACGCCGATCAGTTTTGCTTGGCTGGAGAGTCTGCTGCAAGGCGCACTCATGGAAGCCTTTCTTCGCGATCAAAGAATAATTTCGATGGAAACACTGCAGAGCGTTGTGCAGTATTTCGGACTCCAAAGAATAGCAGCGGAAGAGAGAAGCCCAGAACCTGCAAAAGCAGCTAAACCGTCGACCAATCGGCGCAAAACACCAGCCCAACAGGCTATAAAAACTGGCGGACCTCAGGCTCCAACCTTGGACCTGAATTCCCTTTACTATAAATCGGGTGGAGGTCATGATCCAGAAGACAGCTAATGACTCAAAACTCAACTGCTCACTCTGGATTTTGTCCGTTAACTTAACAGCGCCAGCATCGGGACCTCTCGAGCTGCTTACATATTGAAGCAACCTGTGTTCGAAGCCCTCAAAAAGTTGATTATTTTTCTCGGTGTGCTGGTCGCACTTGGCTATATCGGCAATTTGCTGATCGATAATCCTTACGTGCATCGCTTGCTGCGTGACGCCCTCAATGAAAGACTTGAAACCAACACTCATCTATCGATAAAATTTCAAGCCATCAATGCCAAATTTATTCCGCCAGGATTTGATATCTACGGCGTTGATGTTCGCTACCAAAAGCCCGATGGAGCGGAGCAAAGCCTCGCTCAACTCGCGCATCTTCAACTACGATTCTCGATCATTGCTTTGCTCTTAAGTCAGTCAGAAATCTTTGATCTGGAAATCAATGAACCCCGCATCAGTCTGCCTCTTCCGCCAACGGAAGATCTCATAAAAATAGACCAGTTTCCAGATTGGAATAAAAAGTCCGATTTAGCCGATTGGCCGTTGGTCATTCCTATGCCTATGAAGCATGCGAGGATTGGCAACGCTACGATCAATGTTAAGATTGCTGATACTTTGCCTGATGCGCCCGATCTTCTGTCCATGCAACTGGAGGGATTGAATCTCGATTTTACTTTCCAGAGCTGGCAGAAATTTGAATTAGGCCTGCAATTGAAACGTGGCAATATAAGTATTCAGGGGGCCAAGGTCATCCAAGACCTAAGCTTGCAGCTCATGACCAAGCAGGATAAAGATCAGCTTGTTTCCCAGATCCTTAGTTTGGAGTCCGACGATCTGCAGAGCACGGGCCAGCTGCGAGTCGCCTACGAAACAGAACCCAAAAAACTCCGCGGAACCTTGCAGGATAAAAACGCTAAGCTCTTGAAAGGCGTCCTCATTCAAATCAACAACCAGATAAGTCGAGCCGATATCGGCATACTTGGTCGTTATCTGAACATTACTGGAACCGAGGGCCGGGTATTTGGCAAAACAGAGTTACAAATTCATATACCTTTTGATGACCGCACCATTTCCTGGCGACTGGATGGCAAAGCTCAGTCGGAATCAGCAAAGATCGACGGCTTCAAACTGCTTGATACTCAGCTTGATTTTAGTATCAACGATGAGGGAATGAACTTTGAAGATGCCAAGATTATATCAGGAAAGCGGGAACTGGCTAGAGGATCTGGTTTCATCGGATTCACCAAAGGAACGCCTTTCAATTTTGACATTAAACCCAAAAATCTGCCTTTCGTCGACCTCATGTCCGTCCTCAAAGTCGATGGTTTCGAAGCTTTCAGTGCCGAATTGAATTCCCCTGAAATCAAGCTGCAGGGACAGGCCATACCTTTTTCCATGCAGATCTCGGGACTCGCCAAGTTTTCTCAAGTTTCTTTACCATTTGTTTCAAGTTTGCCGAAACGTTTCCTGGAGCCTCCTAGCTGCCTCTTCCAAACCGTTCTGCAGATCGATACCCAAGCTGTGGCAATAACCCAAGGTGATGGCCACTGTTGGAAGAGTATAGGCAAAGACCAGGAACTGCCTGCTGAGCAAGGTTCACCGGTAAAACTACTGGGCAAGTTCTTTTTTTCGACCGAAGAAGGGATCGATCTCAAAATTGAATCTCCCAGTCTCGACACGACCATCCTAGAGCACTTTACCAAACTGCCCTCTCAAGGTCTCGTCAGCCTCCAGACCCGAATCAAAGGACCTTATGACCATATCGCCGTCAGCGGCACATTGAGCGGCCAAAACCTAAGTGTCGGCGGCTTTGATGTAGAGGAGGCTGCCAGTCAATTCCAATTGTCACTCGACAGCAATCAACTGCAAATACCTGAACTCAAGTTGCTACTCAAAGATCAAGGCAGACTCGATCTGCATAATTTCTCGATGCAAATAGCTTCGACTTACCCTTTCAAAACAGAAATTGATGCGCAGAATGTTCCTCCCTCGTTTTTGACCGAAGGTTTGCGGCAGACCTTTCAAATCGCAGACCTTAGCCTTGGGTTTAAAACGCTGCATGGGAAAGTCCAGGGCCGGCTGCTTCAGCCATTTTCCTACCTTGGATCGCTCGATTTTGCTCTGTCTGATTTGACTCTAGGCCCCGAAGAGCTCCTTAGCGAAGCGTCGGGCGTGATCAGCAGCAGTGATAAAAATTGGTCTCTGACCAAAGGCTACTTGCGTCTTTCCCAATTGGAAGCACGCTTGGGCTTTGAGGTTGAAAGACGCGGTGGTGCTGCAGGTACGAGTAACATATTCCATCGGCTCGGCATCAATCCTTCTGACAAAGTTCGAATGACTTTGAAAACCATCAACCAAAATCTCAACAACTATCGCACCAATGAAGTTAGTCAGGAAATAAACCACCTCAGCAGTCTGCCCTATATCGGTTCATTCCTGAAAGCTCAGCGCTTTGGCGGTCAAATTCAACTTGACGCTGATATCGAAGGGCCAATTGACCATCTGCAAGGCAAAGTGGAGGGGTCTTTGGAGCAGCCCTACATATGGGGCATACCGATCTCCTCGTTCAATCTCGCTGGATTTATCGATGGCTGGAAGCTGCACATTCCAGAATTACGCCATTCAGGAAACGCGCTGGTGGGGCGTCTCAACATTGATTTCGGCAGCCCTGATCTGCCTTACGACTGGTACTTCTACTTCAACCAAATGGATATTCGTGCTTTGCTTGGCAAACACTTCGCCGAGGATCCTCGCAACTTCGCCTACCTAACAGCCGAGTGGACCATGAGCGGAAAGCTGAAGAATTTCTGGGCTTCTCAAGGGGATTTAGTGCTCAGCCGCGTCCGCTCAAAACTCTTTCGTAATTTAGGCAGCCGTACCTCGTCGGTCGAGCTCAATAGCGACGATGCCATTAAGCTAAAAATAAGTTCCCAGGGTTGGACTTTGCCCGATAAGCGGCCTTTGAAACTGCAGGGTGAATTCTTTGACCTAAGTTTTGAAGCTGGTAATAATATCATGCCGGATCAGCTCGATTTGAGTATGCATGGTTCCATCAAACTTGATATCCTGAAAAACTTCAGCAACGTCATTGAAACAGCCCGTGGTGAACTTGTCATTGATGGCTACTTACGTGGTTCCCTTGCGAAACCAGATCTTTCCATTAAATTTCGCGAGAAGCGTCTCGACCCCTTCAATGTTAAGGAATGGCAACCCGTCTCGATCGGCCTCGTTGATTACGGTCCAGCCTTGAGCAATATTTCCATGGATGTGGAAGTGAAAGACGATCGAGTCATCGTTAATAGATTCAAAGCCAGCAAGGGTCGAGAGGGAAGTTTGGCGATTTCAGGCCAACTGAACTTGGGCGAGGACGGTGAGAAAACGTCCCGTCTCAGTATCGATATCGACCGCATGGAGTTCAATCGATTGGCAGTGCCCATACTGAAAACGGCGGATCTTACCTTAAGCGGTAATCTCATCGTCACAGGACATTCTTTGCCACTCAGTTTAAGTGGCGATCTGACCATCGACCGGCTGCAGTCCATAGGCAACTTTGATTTGCGCAAACAGATTGTAAGTTCCATCTATGATCCCAAACTGAGTTCTGCAACGGCCAATGCTGGCTCCACCTCCCAGGCGCCTCTTTTGCTTCTCGATGTCGCCGTCGTGGCTGACAAATCTATTACGATCAAGAATAAAACTCTGGAAGCAATCCTTTCAGCCGACCTTCATGTTCACGGTACGGATACCCAACCGCTGCTCTTGGGCCAGATCCTGGCCGATCGGGGCACGTTTAACTATCGGCGCAACTTTAAAATCAATCAGGCGGTCATTTCCTTTGATGAATTGGTATCGCCGCCGAATCCACGTCTCGATATCATCGGCGAAACGACCGTCAGCCCCTATAAAGTCGAAGTGCTCGTCAATGGAAATCTGCAGAACCCTCGGGTCCAGCTAACGGTAGATCCGCCCAACCGCGACGATGGATTTCCCATCAGTAATCTCGATATCCTCCTGCTGATCAGCACGGGACGCATACCGGAGCAAGCCAATAAAACCGCAGAGAAGGCTTCCTTTAATGAATTGATCAGCTTTTTTGCCGTGTTTGCGGAAGAGCCTATCGAGAAGCTTTTTGACCTGTCCGGGCAAACTGTGATTCGCGAAGTGTACTTTGATTCTTATCTTTCGGAGACTGAGCAAAGGCCCATTACCCGCGTCAACTTTCCAATTCGACTGGGCGATAACATCAATGCCGTCCTACAGGTTGACGACGAGGCCAATACCAAGGTTTCCCTGGAGTACCAGATTCATGAAGGGATCACCGTCTCTGGAAGTCTGGACAAAGGAGGCAGCAAACCGGGCAACGGGCAAAAGAATCTTCCTGCTGACTCTGGTTTTGATCTAAAATTCCGTTTTGGCTTTGATTGAGGAGCATAATTGCCGATCCCATGTCGCATTCTATTCAGCCTATTCCTTGGACTGCTGGCAACACTCAGTGAGGCCAGGAACTGGGACTTTGCGCCAGGCAGTCGCCCGGCTCGACTGAATGTCGAAGAACTTCGTCGTAATTTTCCAGACCTCAAAACGGCTGAAGATCTCAGTAATCTTCTCAAGGCAATCAGTTTGGCGGAACCCATGGCGGAAGTTTCTGCGGACGAAGCCAATGATAGGATTCTGATCACCGTCGTCACTGCCGATACGATTCGCGATATTGAAATCATGAGTTTTACCCGTAGCATTCGCATTGAAGTCGAAGCTAAGCTCAGTAAATACATTGGCCAAACTGATTCGCAAGAAGTTCGAAAGCAGATCAACGAAGAAATTTTCAAGATTCTGAAGGACCAAGGTTATTATCTGGCCAAAGTTGAGATTGCTCAGCATCCTCACAAAGGTGGCTTAAAGTATGAAGCCGCCATTGATGAAGATTATCCTTGCACTCTTGCTCAAATCGAGCTCAGCTTTAAACTCCCCAGGGGAATCGATAATCCTTTTAAGAGGGGGATGTATTGTGATACCGAAGAAATTCGTAATCATCTGACCCAACTCGAGTATGCTCTGGTTGATGCAGGCTATAATCAGCAACGCGTGCAAAGTCCTGAACTCATCTTTGATCCCGCCAGCAACACGGCAACGCTCAAAATCTCTGGCGTGCTTGGCAAAAAAATTAGGTTTCTGATCAATTCACCCATCAAAACCCCGAGCATGATCACTGCCATCTTCGGTGACGAGCTGAATACGGTTGACCCTTCCATTACGGAACCAGATGCCATGGCTTCCGAACTGATAAGGCAGTATAAGGCCCAGGGCTATGATGATGTCGAAATCAGTCCCGTTCGCATCGCCAATCCTGATCCGGAAATCATTGAATATAATTTGGATGTGAAGCCAGGCACAGAATATCTCATCAGCGAAGTTCAATTTGAAGGTGTGATTGCCCTGTCTCAAGAGGAAGCTGTCGATGCCATGGGTCTGAATGCTAAGCTTGGTAACACACCGATCTTTAGTCAGGATTTGATACAAAAAGCCCGCGAATCTCTGCTAAATCTTTATAAAGAACGTGGATTTTGGGATGCAAAAATCTTTGATCCGCGGGTCATCAAAAACCCAAGCACAGGCGAAGTCAAACTGGTTTATGTCGTCAAAGAAGGCAAACGGCGTCTCTTTGATGATTTGGTTGTAGTAGGCAACCGGGCTATTAGCACGGAAGACATCGCCAGGATGCTTCCTGTTGATGAAAAAGAGCCGCTAGCCTGGCAAACTCTGATTGATTTTGAAAAGGGCTTGCGGACGGCCTATCGGAACCAGGGATACCTCCAAGTCCAGATGGAGATCGAACTGGTACAAAATCGTCAGTTCCGTGATATCGAGACCAAGGTGCTGCTCAACATCAAGGAAGGCAAGCGGGCAAAGTTCGGTGATATTTCGATCAAAGGCTTGATCAAAACCGATTCCAATATCGTCGCCCGTGAATTACGCTTTCGCAATGGTGATTGGTTTGATCCTGTCCAAGTTGAAGAGAGTCGGCAGGCGCTGGTTGATCTGGGGCTTTTCAGTTCGGTGAGTATTACTCCCAGTGAAAGCAATCCAACCGGCAAGACTGATGTCCTGGCCTATACCGTAGTCGTCCGTGAGGCAAGGTCAGG
>JBGSRE010000987.1:0-2264 GCA_041737755.1 Oligoflexus sp. | reverse complement strand
CAAAACCCGCCGAGGAAAAGTCTGGGCGCGGGCCCTGCAGAATAAGGTGCTGGCCTGTATCGCGGCGATCCCTCATGGGGTCGTTAAGATGAGTGCTGAGATCCCTGGCCTTGTGCAAACATCGAGCAACCTGGGCGTCATTCGTAGCAGCAAAAACGAGCTGGTCATTTCCACCAGCCAACGGAGTTCCGTGGCCTCGGAGATGGCGGACATTGCTTATACAGCGGGCGCATGCTTGCAGTTGGGCGGCTCTAAAGTGGCAAGCGCTGTCGGTTATCCTGGCTGGAAGCCCAATTTGCAGTCACCAGTTTTGAAATTGGCCCAGGCGACTTTCAAGGATCTTTATCATCGCGAACCGACCATTAAAGCCATTCATGCTGGTTTGGAATGCGGCATCATCGGTGAAAAAATTCCTGGCATCGACATGGTCTCCTTCGGTCCCACCATTGAAAACGCTCATTCACCAGATGAACGGGTTGAGATCGCCACGGTCGATCATTTTTATAAATATCTCGGGCATATGCTGGAACGTCTGGCAGCTGTTTAAAAAAAATCGAAGCAGGTTCTCGCCGAACCTGCTCGTCAATGTTCTTTAAGGAGATCCAGCGCATCTTGCGGCGATACTCCATAAGAACGGCCAATGATAGCCAGAACCTCTTCGGCTGCATACTTTTGCTTGCGCTGACGACCGCTTTTCTCTGTCACTATCCCGTCCTTTTCAAGTTGTTTCAGCGCAGCAACGGCTGTAGGAAGAGATACTTTGAGTTTGGCAATGACTTCCTGTACCCCTATCACCGGTGTTGCGATTAAGTGAGGGAGAAGACTTTCTGCTGTTGAGTGGCGCCTTGCAGTTATTTTGGCTTTCCATTCGTTCGGTAGTTTTTTGATGGCGTCTTTAGTTTTGAGTGCTTCAGCATGGGACCCAACCAGAGCATCGCCAATGTAGTCCAATAGAGGTAAAGGATTCAGCCTCTTTTGGAAAGCCTTGAGGCCGTCGTAGTATCCATCCTTGTTAGCTTCAATAAAGCCGGAGAGATGGATCGGAGCCAGCCCCGCAAGAATCATCTGCATCGGCCAAATCATCCTTCCAACTCGACCATTGCCGTCCATGAAGGGATGAATGGCTTCGAAATGGGCATGGCCGATGGTCATCCGCAGTGGTAAAGGGATACCCATTCCTGCATCATCATCTTCTTGGATGACTGGATCCGAGAGCCAGGCAATGAAATTGTTCATGAGGGATTCCACATGGCGAGGAGGAGCGGGATTGTATGTGGACTCTTCTTTTCTACGTAACCCACCAATCAGGACGATAGATCCGGGTTTGCCCGGGGTTCGATATTCGCCAGGAATACCGTCATAGCGTGATTCGAGAGCAATGATAGCTCGATGAATTTTTTTGAACAGCTCGTTGTTTATTCCAGAGAATTTTTCTTTTGATATTTTTATGATCAACTCTTCCATGGCTCGCGCATAGCCTATGACCGATAGGGTGTCCGAGGTATATTCCTGTTCATCGTCGAGCTCAGGATTGGCAAAGACTTCATCGATAGTTGAGTATGTACCTTCGATTCGTGACGATGCAACGGCTTCTTGTCTCGTAATGAGCAAGGCTACCAATCGATCAGTATCATCCATTTCAGAAAATGACTGGGATTCGTTGAGGACTCGACGGGCCTTACTCAATAAGTGTGTCAGCTCTTTTCGAGGAAGTGCTTTGAGGTAGTCCTGGCTATGAGGCAAGGGTGGTGGAATGACAAACCAGATGTTTTGGTAGTTAGGATTATCAATCTTTTCGATACCATACCCAACTTTTGGGTCATATTCGATATTCAGTCGCTTATGAAGTTCGTCACGTTTCAAGACACATCCTTTAAATAAAAACATCTTATTAAAGGATATCGGATTATCCTTTAATTAAATAGAATGAATGTTCGGATGTTCAGTAAGCTTATGATTTTTCTACGCTCCTTCGTCGGCGGGTGGCTCAGTTTCTGATCTTTCCGTTTCGATCGCCATCCAGAGTCTCGTATCCTGGTCGACATGCGAGTGGCCGAAATGTGACGCTCGGGCGGATGGCCCGAGACCACCGCATCCGCGACGGACGCGGGTCACTTCAGACGCGAAACGAAAAGCTATATGGCTTGAGGAAAATGGCGTGTTTGATTGGAAGGAAGGGAATGATTATTACTCGTAGAGGTAGCTCAAGCCGAAGTCGTGACTGTATGCTGGTAGTTAGTTTCTGGCGCTTAAGCGCCAGAAAC
>JBGSRE010000957.1:0-9525 GCA_041737755.1 Oligoflexus sp. | reverse complement strand
TAAGCGATCGTTCGCTTTTTATTTTGAAGTATTCTATTAGTGGGTGATTTTAAGAGTGTGGCGATTTCTAAGGAATCAAAAAGTCTTTGACCCCCAGCGGTCTTCCCAGCAATTCTTATTTTTCCAGAATTGGCCCACCGTGGCGAGAAGCAGGTCCGTCTCAACTATCTTGTCGACAGCTCGGAGCTCACTCATATCGAGACGCAGCGTCTCGATCCGGCCTTCGTCCATATCATACCCAAGTCTATCGACCACGGTATTGAAGACAAAAAAGTTCGGCGCGCTGTGCAGAAACCGGAGGTCGGCACGATTCATATTGCCTGCTATCGGCAGAAGGACGGTTGGCAATCGCTAGGCATGAAAAACCGAATTTTGAGCATTGCTATATATTCGAGATCTATCTAAAATATATTCGAGGAGCATCTCGAAGAATGGAAATAAATAGAAATATCAGATGGTTGTTAGAGAAGAGGCTACGGGATTTAGAACAGCTTCCGCCGCAAGCGAATCTCATCCAAGTCCTTCTGGGTCCGCGACAGATAGGCAAAACGACGGCAGTTCAACAGATTGCGAAGGCATGGGACGGTCCGGTCGTTTTTGCTACGGCTGATTTACCCTTTCCTCCCAATCAAGACTGGATCCGAGCACAATGGCAAAGCGCTCGGGCCTACAATGACAGGCGGACCCTCTTGATTCTCGATGAGATTCAAAAAGTCGCTCAATGGAGTAACGCGGTTAAAGCTTTGATAGATGAAGAAAGGCAGCGCCGATCAGGAATGCGCATTGTACTGCTAGGTTCGGCGAGTTGGACAATAGAGCAAGGCCTGGGAGACACTCTTGCTGGTCGTTTTGAAATCATAAGAGCCTATCACTGGGATTATAGAGAGTGCTCTCAAGCCTTTGATTGGGATCTTCGGCACTTCCTAAAATATGGTGGCTACCCTGTGCCCGCCCAGTTTGTTGAAGATCCCGAGCGTTGGCGACAATTTTTGCTAGATTCCATCATCGAACCCATGCTGTCTAAAGATATTTTGCCCCTTAAGCAGATAGCAAAGCCTGCTTTGTTTCGGCAAGCTTTTGCTTTAGCAATGAGCTACCCTGCCCAAGAAATTTCTATCAATAAACTGATGGGGCAACTGCAAGATGGTGGTAATACAGCGACACTCAAAAATTACCTGGATCTTATGGAGTCTGGGTATGCGATTCGCCTTTTAGAAAAGTATTCGACACGCCCTCTGTCTCGTAAAAGTTCGGTGCCAAAATTGGTGCCTTTGTGTCCCGCACTCGTTCATGCCTTTGTGTCGGCAAAGCGAGTGGATACGGACCCCGAATGGTTTGGACGAGTCTTTGAGAATGCCATTGGCGCACATCTGTGTCAGCATTTTGGGGATGTGAGCTATTGGCGAGATGGGAACTCAGAAGTCGATTATGTTGTGGTTTGGGAAGGAAGATTGATAGCACTTGAAATCAAGTCAGGGCGTAAGAAAAGTGCCAAAGGTTTGATTGATTTTAAAGAGCACTTCCCCAAAGCAGAGTTAGTTTTAATGGACCGTGAGCTTGGAGAACGGTTTTTACTAGCGGAAGATCCTAAAAGATTTTTGTGGAATCTTTTGTGATCATTGTAGGCGCATTTACGAGGTTTCGGCGTGACCAAGAAAAGAGTGAGTTTCCTGAGAATCTTAGAGCCGAAACAACAAAAGGCCCCTCAAGAAGGTTCTGGGTTCGTAAAAAGTGATTCTGTGTGGGAGAATCAAGAAGATTGCGGCAATTTAACCGGCATATCGATAGATAGCTGAAAGTGGTGATGGGGTTTGGATTGCCTACACCCTAGCTTTGTAAACGAGGTGCCTCCACCGCTTCAGCCCTTGGCCATCGGCAACGCCACTCTAATCTCGGGGCATTCCGTAAAATGTTTTGTCTGCGAGCCTGCAGCTCTTGTCGGTGCTGAGGAGATCACTCATCTCGGTGGATGGAAAGCTTATCGAAAGCAGTCTAGTCCTGCTGGAAGTTTTCAAGAAAAAAAGTCGCTTTAGCCCATCAAGGGCCCCCCGAAACTGTCTAAATAATGAGCAAAATGATGCCATTGGTTTAGATAGTTGTAAAAATGGTTCTATAAAAATTAGGTTTGTAAACTTGAATAGGAGTTTGCAAGCATATACCATTAAGAAACTGTTTATGAACACAGGAGCGTTAAGTCGCTGTATGGGAGGCTTGTCTCCCTAGCTATCCAACCTGTCCCAAGGTATCATGTTTAAACTAATGAAAAGGATTCCAGATGACAATGGAAAAATTTATCCAATGGCAAGGGGACTATTCAGTTAAAGTTAAAAGGATGGACCTTCACCATCGAGTGATTGTTTATCTTATCAACTCCCTTTATGAGAAGAATCAAAGCCAGGACCTCGAAGGGATCAAAGAGGCCATTAGCCTTCTCGATGAGTTTATCGTAACTCATTTTATAGAAGAGGAGCACTTCATGGAGCTGATCGGCTACCAAGACATGGAAAACCACAAGATAATCCACAAAAAATTGCTGAACGAATTAAGGATACATGCAACTGACTATCAGTCCAACGGTGGCAAGTTTCAACAGGTGTTTTTCGATTTTCTAAAAATGTGGGTTATCTCCCATATCTGTCGCCAAGACACCAAATACGCAGCGACCGTCCACCAACAAGCTATTTGAAGGCGTCAAAAGAGGCATCATCCGAGGAGACCTTGTCGGTGACAAGGTTGATATTCAAACTGATGCTTGAAACAAAAAAAGTTTTTCATGGTGTGCTTTAACACGATTTTAGTTCGCCTCAAATTTTACTTGCCCGTTTAGACACGCTTTGACCTAACAGTCTGTCCAAGCACATCCACGAGACCCACTTCACCCGTTGTCCTGCATGGGCCAAGCCGGAAGCAATTATTGAACTGAAATTTTGAAATTGATTCCGAAGAATTGGAACTTAGGAAGTCCGGTTTACGATTGACCTAAAGACTTACGCCCTGGCTCGATAAGTTTTTTGCAGCGTTGCGGGTCACTGCTCAATCTCAATTTACACTTTCATCTTTTAGTCATGGATGGTGGCTATATTTGCCGGGAAAGTAAGCGGGCATTTTTTCATAAAATATCCGACCCAAGTGACCAGGACATCGCCAATCTCTTGGAGTCGATTGTCTCCAATCTCGTGATGCACATCGCACTTCCTATCCTAGGCGGCCATCTTCTAAGGGGTACGGATGCCCCCGAGTCAATGGGATTTAAAGTAAACTTTGGTAATAACATATACATCAATCTAGAGCCTGATACGAGGGCCGAAACCGACAAGCTTTTCAAAGCTCTTTCGGCGGGCGGCAAGGTCGAGATGCCTCTGCAGGAGATGTTTTGGGGAGACTACTTCGGTTCGTGCACCGATAAGTTTGGGGTGCAGTGGATGTTTAATTGTTCCAGCAAGAAATAACGCGCATTTGCTACTTCACGAGCGCCACTCCCTCACCTTGAACTGTGATACAGGGGAAAAAAGCTCCAGTCCGACTAATTTTCGCGTCGCGAATATAATCAGATTTCGACTGCTTTTGGCCTTTAAGAATGGCCTCATCCATAAGTCCTGCAGCTTTCTTGTGACCTGATACAGGAGTATCATTACTGCAGAATTCGGCGTCGACAGGGCCCTTTGAGGTAAATTTTGCGCCTCTGGGAACCGATTTCTTCGTCATCGAAACTATGGGTGAAGTCAAAATGGTATGACTACAAGCTATTAAGCTGAGGAAACTCGGCAAGACAAATAAAGTTCGTAGTCTAAGGAAGTTCATTTGAAACCCTCGCCTCTTATAACCATGCATTGTCGATTATAGACGACTATATTTGAATGCGTAGAATCCACGCTAACCCCGTTAAGATATCGAAGGGAATTTTTCGCCTGAGCTCGTTCCACGGCTGCGTTGAGTGTCAAAGACAGAGGACTTCTCCCGAAGCCAAAAACATTCGTTGCACAATCTTCTCCATTGATTATGCCAATTGATTTTCCAACTTCGAATTCATTGGAAACACCTATTAGCATAACGCTGCCAGCTAAGGGCACCGCGCAGCTACAAATGAGCATAAAAACAATTGTGTTGAACAGTAACAACACATTTTTTCGCATCTTCTTCGCTCCTTGCCTATGAAACTTAAGCACAATTATAACAAATGCTCAGATACTTGTATAAATATTTATGGGGCAATTGTCTCTTCGAGCAAAAAGTCTCGACCGACGAGACTTAGTTTACATAAGGGCTTGTTGCCGTTTCATATGGGCAGCCACATGAATGCACAAGAAAATGAGAGCATCCCCTTAGCGCGGCCACGGACTTGGAGAATATAAGCCTGAAACTCGTTTCTTACCGAAGAAGAAGTCAGAGTGATGATCGATCAAGGCTCAGAAGCAGGAGCGTTTGCCAAAGAAGAAGGCTCGATGATGAGGCGAGTCCTAGCCTTCGGCGAGCGTAAGGTTGGCGAGCTCATGACGCAGCGTAGACAGATGGTGATACTTGACATTGATGCACCTTTTAGTCAATCTGTTGCACGAATTATTGATGCTCCAAACTGATACTTTCCTGTGTATCAAGGCTCGTCCGATCATTTGATAGGAATTGTATCGAGTAAGTGCATTCTTGATTGCATGATCCGCAAGAAGACGCTGGAAATTGAGATTAAGGAATGCCTGATCGAACCACTGTTCGTTGCGGAAAGTATGCCGACGCTTAGAATCTTAGAGAGCTTTGATGCGTCTGCACAACCAACAGCACAGACGCTGAAAATTTCAAGTCGAGGGTCTGGTGTTTTTCGCATCTTTTCGACCCATCCTCCGCTCGAGGATCGGATTGCGCGGCTTCGATCAGCGCTTTGATCTATTTGACAAAATTAAGGGTGAGGAGGCGCGGACGCAAAGGATCAGACTCAGAGTTGCGAAGCCGCGTCCTTGAAGCATATTTTCAATCTCTGCAACAGTGATTTTCTCACCGGTCGCCTGCTGCCTGATGGCTTCCAGGTCTTGGGTAAAACTCCCGTTCGGGACCTTGTCCGGGTATAGGCCAAGCGAGTCTCGTCGTCTTAGTGTTTTCTCATTTGAATTGCTTAGATTTAAAGACACCGGACCTCCCAGTTTAGGATCAGCTTCACTAAAACTCAAGGCGTTGAAACTTTCACAGAACTTGCGCAAAGTGCGACAGAACGCTGGCTCCATAAAGTCAAGATCTCTATCCGTCAGTTGGAGTCTTGTCAATTTCCCGTGGCTTGGCTATACAAGACGATTGTTTTTGAAGCTTTCCCGGTGCCAATGTCCGCGCGATCGAACGCTCGACAATATCACCGGGGTATCGTTGCAACCTCGGGGACCAAGGTCACTATGGTTTGGATACTGTTCATCATACTGCTTATGATTGCCATCAACGCACTCTATGTGAGTGCTGAGTTTGCAACTGTCAGCGCCCGCCGAAGCTCCGTGCAGCAGTTAGCTGCCGAAGGCGACAAGACAGCCCAGGCATTCCTTCCTATCATTGAAGACGGAAACAAACTCGATCGCTATGTTGCTACATGTCAAATTGGGATAACTTTTTCGAGCATTATCCTAGGCGCCTTCGGACAAGCCTCACTTTCCCTCAAAATCACGCCTTTCGTAGAGAAGTTAGTGGGCATCTCTCCTGAATCCGCCTTAACGATGACAACGCTTTTTGTGCTGGTGAGCTTGACGGCATTTCAGATGATCTTTGGCGAACTGGTTCCCAAGTCCATCAGTCTCCAGTATTCGACCAAGGTCGCTCTCCTGACCTTTGTTCCCATGCGTTGGTCAATGGCCGCCTTTTCGTGGTTCATCGCCGTGCTCAACGGAAGCGGCATGGCACTCCTCAAGCTTTTAGGCGTTCAGCAATCAGCCCATCGACATATTCACTCGCCACAGGAGTTGGAATATCTGATAGCCGAAAGCCGCGATGGGGGTGCATTGGAACCAGACGAACATGCCAGGCTAAAGAAAGCACTATCGCTCAGTTCGCGCAGAGCTTCTGAAATCATGGTTCCGCGGATGAAGATCGTCGCTCTCAGTATGGACGCAACGCCTGAACACATCATGCAGATCGTAGCTCATAGTCCCTACACACGATTCCCGGTTTATAGCGGTTCGACAGACAACGTCATCGGTATGCTCCATACCAAGGATTTTGCCACCCATTATATACGCGGGGGTCACATTCCACCTATTAAGGATTTGCTGCGACCTCTTCCTTCGATTCCAGCCACGGTCACAGCTGAGCGATTGTTGAGCATCCTGAAGAAACGCAAGGCGCATCAGGCTATGGTCATCGATGAATTTGGTACAGTGAATGGAATTGTTACGCTTGAAGACGTTCTAAGTGAAATGATGGGAACTGTCGGTGACGAATTCAAAAGGGGCGATATAGCGCCTGAGCGTTTGCCTGACGGTCGTGTGCGTTTGCATGGACACCTTCGTCTGGATGAAGTGGAACCTTGGCTCGGGGTCCTTTGGCAAGGCGATGCACTTACAGTTTCTGGCAAAGTGATGGAGGTCCTGGGTACCATACCTTCGGCTGGTGAGCGTCTCAGTATCGATGGCATTGAGGTGGAAGTCGAAAGGGTCGAGAAAAATACCATTCTTTCCATCCTCGCTCATCCCATCCTACGGACCGGAGACAAGAGGCATGTCTAGTCTCATTCCCATAGCTATCGTCGCTCTACTCATTATTCTCAATGGTCTGTTTGTTGCCGCAGAGTTTGCGCTTATCGGTGCACCTCGAGCCTCCGTCGAACACAAGGCAAAATTAGGCGATCGTCTTGCCATGCGACTACAAAAGATTCTTTCGGATCGACTGAAACAGGATCGCTACATAGCCACGGCACAGCTCGGAATTACACTCGCAAGCCTTGGCCTAGGGATGTACGGTGAGCACATGCTCGCCGCATGGCTCGAAGTTCATCTCAGGTTTCTGCCTCTTCCGAGTTGGCTTACAGCCCACGCCATTGCCAGTCTGGTTGCCATTGTCTTCCTTACGTATTTGCACATCGTGATCGGTGAGATGGTACCGAAGTCTTTGGCATTACAAAAGCCTGAAAGAACCGCGATCTGGGTAGCTTTGCCTATGCAGTGGACACAGACGTTACTTTTCCCGCTCGTCATTGCACTCAACGGCATTGGCAACGCAGTCCTGCGAGGCCTAGGCATGCGCCGATCAGATCAAGGTGAAGATCTCTACCATACCTCGGACGAACTTGAGTTCGTGATCAAAGAAAGCCAGGAAGGTGGTTTGCTTCGCAAAGAGACCAGCGAAGTCCTGCAAGAACTCTTGGAATTTGGCGATCTCAAGGCCCGGGAAGTCATGGTGCCACGTGTGAAGATTGTCGGCATTCCATTGGGTACCAAGAACGGCGATCTGCTCAAGATTTTGGATCGAGCCACTCACACCCGCTACCTGGTCTATGGTGAGAGCCTTGACCACATCGTGGGATCGATTCACATCAAAGATTTCTTGCGCAATAAGCTTTCTGGACGTCCGATCGAGAAGTCGGATGCGCGTCCTGTACCCTACGTGCCGGAGGCGGCATCATTGGAGCAGGTATTGCAGACCATGCGCACCCACAGCGCACAAATGGTGGTAGTTATGGATGAGTATGGTGGGACTGCTGGCCTGATTACGATCGAAGATTTATTCGAAGAGATAGTAGGCGATATTGACGAGACGGAACAGGAAATAAGGGACCATCACATCGGAAATGATGGTTATCTTCACGTCAATGCACTTCTGCGCCTTGATGAAGTCAGCGAGCGCTTTGGGATGAATCTCGAACATGACGAGGTCGATACCGTTGGCGGTTTGGTTCTCACACTGCTGGGCAAATCCCCAACATTAAACGATACGGTCGAATTCAAGGGAGTCCTTTTCACAGTTACAGAAGTCGATGGTCATGGTGTTGGACGCTGCAAGCTTTTCAAGCTAAGCTAAACTTCGAATAAACATATCAATGACGATGAGCACTCATAATGCACGATGGATTGTTCGGAGTATCGAAGCCAGCTACCTTGATCTTTTTGATGGTTTACTTTTTTATTCCAACCCACGCGCTTGGACAAGCCAATGAGACCAAAATCCACTGTCAGGAGGCGCTGAAATCGCTTCCATCCAGGCTCGCTGTCGATGTCGACAGCATCTGTGCAAGCTCGCAGCAGCTCACCACCTGTCGGAGTGAAAAGGGTGTTCCGATCTTTCACTTCGATCGACTCTCTTCAAAACCGAATGCCCGACGCGTGCTCGTCCTGGCTCTTGTGCATGGAGACGAACCCGAGAGTGCTATTGTCGCCAAGCTCTGGATGGAACGCCTCCTCAAAATCGAACCCCGCAGCAGCTGGCGCATCATCCCTGTGTTGAACCCCGATGGCTATGCGGCCAGGTCGCGGCTCAACAGTCGGGGTGTTGACCTCAATCGCAATTTCCCTACCAAAGACTGGCACAGTCTGGCCTTGGAAACCTGGGAAAAGCTGGCGAAAAAAGATCCTCGCCGCTATCCAGGAACGGGTCCCGCCAGTGAACGTGAAACAGCCTGTGCCCTGCAACAGATCGAAGAGTTCAAACCGGATATTGTTGTAGCCATTCATACACCATACGGCATACTTGACTTCGATGGCCCCAAGGATTTGGAACTTCCAAAATTATTCTTGCCCTGGGTGTCGTTGGGGCATTTTCCTGGCAGTCTGGGACGCTATATGTGGCACGATCAAAGCATCCCCGTTCTGACGATAGAACTCAAAGGTCAAGCCAGCCTGAAATCTCTGGATGAGCTCGATAGACTTCAGGATGTTTCCGGCTATCTGGCCCTGCGAACCAAACCACGATGAGCCCCTTCACGTATTGCACTCTTTCTTATGATTTTCATAGACATCAAACAGTTTAATGAGAGCCCTGACGTCCGATCTAAAACTCTGGGATCAAGATTCGCCTGCTTAGGCTTGCAGCGAGGCTGTCACAGAAAGGAGAGGCGCTTGAACTCCAGTTCTGTCAATAACCCGCCACTTAAGTGGCAGGCATGAAAGAAGGAAACCGAAATCATGCTTAGTTGACCCGACTCAGTCTCGCAAGAGGCTACGTTACGAGCAAATCAAATAGGTACCCCCGGATGCTTCACCAGTCTTGGGCTCTACGACAAGTGGTTAAACAGATGTAAGAGGTTAAGTCAGTGCTGCTTGCTAGTAAACTGCTCGATAACTTTGTCAAGGTGAGCATTATCTGCGCAAGCGGAAAACTGAAGTTCCTGGATAAATCGGATACGATGCTGATGCCCACTGAACCAAAACCAGTATCCTGACCCAAAATCAGAGGTTGGAGGACTTGACCTGTGTGTTTAGCTGAATTGTGAAAGGAAAGCGCATAACAACCCTAGCGCGTCCTTTACGAATGCTTCGCCTAACCCATCCATGCCTTTCGGTGGGCATAAGCTGTTTTCCGGATTTTGATAAGACATAAACCATCTTCTTCTTTCACCCCGGTTAA
>JBGSRE010000951.1:0-4156 GCA_041737755.1 Oligoflexus sp. | reverse complement strand
GCAACTGAGATCGCCACTGTGAGAGCTGCTGAGCCGAGATGCCAAGCTGGTCGGCAACTTCGCTGACGGTAACTCCGTCCTGTGAAGACATCTCCACTGCCCGTCTTTTCAGCTCTAAGAGATAACTCTTCCCGGACTGTCTTTTCTTTGCCATCGTTCGGACCTCCATAAATCAAAACATTGATTATACAGACTGTCCGGATAAATGGGGCCACTTCAATACCAGAGCTGCAGGGTCCGCAGGTCCTAAAGGCGAAACAGGTGCTCTCGGCCCCGCTGTTCCTATAGTTGCAGCAGGTCCAAAGGGCGATACCGTCGCCACTGGTACGAAAGGTGAAGCAGGCGCTACTGGACCTGCTGGTCCCGTAGGTCCTGCTTGACCAAGGGGAGCTAAAGGCGCGAAAGGTACTAAAGGAGAAACCGGCGCCACTGGTGCTACCTGACCTAATGGTCCTATCAGCCCTGCCGGACCAGCTAGAGCTGATGGTGCAGCAGGCACCAAAGGAGAGACCTAGGCAAACTTTGCTGTGACTGCTGTTGGGCCCTTTGACCCTACTGGTCATACTGGGCCACAAGGTCCTCGTGGAGAATCAGGAGCCACCCAAGATCTTTCCGATATCTACCGACGCTTAGATGCCCTAGAGCAGCGCTTACATTCGTAGACTATGAGGAGGGATCTATCCCTCCTCTTCAGACATTGTTTGGCTTAGAGCAAAAATTCTCACTAAGTCTTTTCAAGTAGAGCGAACTGAGAATCTTGAGACCACTAGCGATGCTGCCAAATCATTGAGAACCGGCATACCTTTCAGGCTCCAGGGAATTGCTTTTTTTGCCGCCTATTTGAATAGCTCACCGATCTGTCTTAAACTAAGGAAGTCACTTCCCCATATTTTTGCTCGATCTGTAGCGGATTTGCCGATATCCGGGACGAACTTTATCGAAGTGGCTTTCCCCGTTGATCTTGTTCTTCTTTTTAAGGATATCCAGCATGACTAGCGCCCGACTTCAGCAACTCGCGACCAATAATCAAGGCTTTTGCTTCGATCCGAGAACGGGTGAAACCTATCAGCTTAACGATAGCGCTCAAGTCCTTCTAGAAGCTCTGAAACAGGGAGCCTCTGATACCGATGCCGCGCGGGTGCTAGCTGACACATTCTCCATATCCCTTTCGGAAGCCCAATCCGATACTCATGAATTTCTGCAAATGCTACGGATATATGGAGTAACAGAACTGTGATAATTGGTGTTTCAGGTATGAATGCGACAGATAATCCCGGTCCTGGAATTCCTGTCGCTCGCAGTCTTCGAGAAGCGAAAGTGGCCAAACGAATCATCGGCCTAAGCTATGACGCTCATGATCCAGGCAACTATATGGATTTTGTAATCGATGCTGCGTATCGCCTTCCCTACCCTACCAAAGGGTGGTCGGCACTGAACGATTCCCTGCAAAGAATTCAAAATGAAAATGCCATCAACGCAATTATTCCCTGCTTGGACGTCGAGCTACCATTGTATATCAAGCATCAGGACTCGCTCCAACAACTGGGAATCAAAACTTTTCTGCCAACCGAACAGCAATTTGCACTCAGAAGCAAAGAAAAACTCATCAAACTCTGCCAAGAGATCGAAGTTAGCTACCCACATACAATTCTCGTAAACTCTTTAGACGAGTTGGCATCCCTAGGCAAAGAGCAGGTGGAATGGCCCATGTTTGTGAAAGGGCGATTCTATAAAGCCTACCTCGCCTATACACCTGAGACCGCCGCCCAGAAATTCATAGAAATATCAAATGAGTGGGGAGTTCCCATCCTGCTGCAGGAGCCAATATCGGGCGTGGAAATCAATCTTGTTGGCCTGGGTGATGGTGAAGGCGAACTATGTGGAATCGTTGCCATAAAAAAGCTGATGACCACCTCGCTTGGCAAGATCTGGACGGGCGTGACGATTGAGCATCCCGAGTTGATATCGATAGCGCAAAGGTTTGTTAAGCACACCAAGTGGCGTGGGCCGTTTGAGCTGGAATGTATTCAAAATGGACCCGAAATTTCCTTGATCGAAATCAATCCTCGCTTTCCAGCATGGGTTTATTTCGCGACGGCTGTTGGGATTAATCTGCCGGCTCGCTTGATAGATCTAATGAAAGGCAATGATTGTGATCGCAACTCAAACTATCCGGTCGGAAAATATTTTGTTCGCTACACTTCAGAGATCGTCACTGATATGGAAAAATATTTCAAATTAGCCAGCTCCATCTAATCCTTGATCGTGAAAGGGACTATTGCTTATGACGACTATCAATAAGCCAGACCACAATTATAAAAAACCATCGATGGTCAAACTGGGTGGACCCCTCTATGCTAAGCACGGCGCCGTTACTAATAACACCTTACCTGTGCGTACTCATATCGATCAAAGTTCGGTCGATGAGCTCGTTTCCCAGTATGGCTCGCCACTGTTTGTCTTTTCCGAAACTTCTATTAGAAAAATCTACCGTCGCTATGCTCATGCCTTTCAAAGTCGCTATCCAAATGTGATCTTTGGCTGGAGCTACAAAACCAATTATTTAAAGGCGGTCTGCTCCGTTATTCACAGCGAGGGTGCCATAGCTGAAGTTGTAAGCAATTTCGAGTATGAGAAAGCTCGTGCGATGGGAATTGATGGAGAAGACATCATTTATAATGGCCCTTTCAAGACCAAAGATAGCCTTGTACGAGCTGTAAAAGAAGGGGCTCGCATTCACTTGGACGGACTTGACGAAATCGGAACCCTCGAAGCGATCTCGGCTGAGTTGAAAATGAAAGCTCGGATTGGAATTCGAGTCAACATGAACACCGGCACCTACCCACAGTGGAGTCGGTTCGGATTCAATCTCGAGTCAGGACAAGCTCTTGATGCAGCAGTACGCGTTTCCAAATCCGAAGCTTTTCGCTTCGAAGGCCTTCACTGCCACATCGGAACCTTTATGCTGTCACCCGAAGCATACGGGCTGGCCGCTGAGAAAATGGCCAAGTTGTTCTTAGAAATAGAGAAAAAAACCGCAGTAAGGCTGCAGTACATCGATGTTGGGGGTGGCTTTCCTTCGAAGAGTCATTTAAAAGGCGTCTACGACGCCCCCGAAGTATCGGTTCCTGATATTGAAGTCTATGCGGAGGTCATTACCTCAGGCTTAAAAACTCACCTAGGCGAGCTCCATCTTCCAACTCTCATTGTCGAATCGGGTAGACATGTCATCGATGAAGCAGGATTCCTGATAACTTCGGTTGTTGCGCGAAAACTGTTACCTGATGCGCGCCGAGCGTATGTGTTGGACGCCGGAGTTAACCTCCTCTACACGTCGACCTGGTATCGATTCAAAATCGAGCTCGACGGTGAAGAAAAAGGCTTTGTCGAACCTGCAATCCTATTCGGGCCACTCTGTATGAATATCGATGTGGTCGACGATAGCCTGATGCTTCCTCCATTGAAGCTTGGCAAACACTTAGTCCTTTCTCCAGTTGGTGCTTACAACGCTACGCAATGGATGCAGTTCATACAATATAGGCCTGCCGTAGTTTTGATTCGGGAGTCTGGAGCAGTCAATCTCATTCGTCGACGGGAGAATTTGGACTCCCTCGAAGCTCTCGAAATACTACCAGAGGACTTCAAAGAACAAAGGCCTGATCCTTCCCTATACATTGTAAAACCAGCATCGTGAGCTAAGCATTGAAGAATTTTTTGCGGCTGCCCCTGTTAGGCTACAGCCAAATTTTTCTATCCGATGATTGGCGAATCGGTGCATTTGTCCTGGCTTTGACATTTATCGAACCTAATCTTGGACTGGCAGGACTCTTGTCCGTGGCGGTGACTTTAGCCTGGGGTTGGCTCCTTGGATTAAGGCAATCCCATATGTGGCCTGCCTACTACGCTAGAAATTCGATTTTGGTCGGGTTTTCTATTGGCTATGTGTTTCGCCTCGATTTGCTAGCTCTTCCGCTACTGGTGATCGCTTCCGTTGGTACCTTTATGCTTTGCATAGTCTTCAATCGAATGCTGGGTTCTATCCATGTTCCGATCATATCGCTGCCTTTCTCAGTCGCTTCGATTTTCATTAGCATGGCTACGCGTCACTATTCACATTTATACAATCTCGAATCCATTCATTCTGCGATGGCAAATT
>JBGSRE010000433.1:0-3170 GCA_041737755.1 Oligoflexus sp. | reverse complement strand
ACCTGACGTTCACTATCTGCTGCTCAAGATGGAAAGTTCAAGTTCCATGCAGTTTCCTGTGTTTATTTATACCCGTCCTGCATTCAATCATCACGCTGTGATTGAAAGTATCGCCTTGGGAGGACTCTCTGGGGTCATTTTGGTGATGGTTATCTTCTATGGCTTCCTTTACCTTAGCCTTAAGGAACGGGTCTACCTTTGGTATGTCCTTTATCTGCTCAGTTTTTTAGCCTTTCAGATGAACATAAATGGTATGTTCTTCCAGTTTCTCGTACCGAGGAGCCCAGGAATAGCTGATAGGCTGCTCCCACACCTTATTTTTTCATCCTTTACTTTCGGTCAGCTTTTCACCAGTGATTTCTTACAACTTAAAATAAAGCAACCCAAGCTCCATAGATTTTATGTGATTATGACCCTACTGACAATCGGCTGTCAGTTCCTTTCGCTGGTCATTCCCTTCAGCATCAGTACGCGTCTCGCCGTCGGCTATGCCATGATTGGGCCTATACTTTTGATCTATGCCGGGATCCAATCCTGGCTATCAGGCTTTCATCCTGCACGTTTTTTTGTACTGGGCTGGGCCGTATTTGTCACAGGTATCTTTCTCTACGGACTTAAATCAACAGGGATGCTGCCCTTTAGCTTTGTTACAGAATATGCGATGCCCTTGGGTGCCATGCTTGAAGTCTCGCTGCTTTCACTGGCCCTCGCCGATCGAATTCAGCAGCTTCAGGAAAATAGCAATCAAGCCACTGCGAAGTTAATCGAAGGCTACAAGTTGCTCAATATAGAAGTATCGAGGCGGGTTGAACTTGAAGAGGCTAATAATAAACTGGCCCATGAAATGAAGATCGGTTCCGAGCAACTCGTCCAAGCTGAAAAGATGGTCATGCTTGGTCAACTCGTGGCCGGTATTGCCCATGATATTGCCAGCCCTGCCCAACTGATAAAGCTCTCGCTCGATGAAACAGAAACCCACATGGCAACAAGTGCAAAAAGATTGGCGACAGTCTTCCAAGGCGTCGATGATCCAGAAGCTGTCGCTCTTTATCAGAACTTTCAGCGTGACTTTAGCGGTATTTCTGTCAATATCCGGGAAATGAAGACAGGCCTTGAGCACATCAATTCCATCCAAAATGCTATTCGAAACCAGTCACGAGTGGATGCTGGATTTCAGCAGGTCGAGATCCGTCCTCTCATCCAGGAATGCCAGGTTATACTCAAAAGCCGCATCCGAGGTCGAACCATCGAAATCGACTGTCAGGAAGGAGCGCTGCTGCTTTGTCGCCGATCGCAAATAGGCCAGGTCCTGACCAATCTCATGGCCAACGCCTGCGATGCCCTTGATGAGCTTTCGCATCAGTCCCGAGATGATCGACCGGATCTGCTTATTACCGTCCACAACTTGGACGATCATCAGCTATCAATCCAAGTCGAAGATGATGGACCGGGCATTCCCGAATCGATGCGGGAGAAAATATTCCAAACCTTCTACACCACCAAGGCTGTAGGGAAAGGCACAGGTTTGGGTCTGTCTATTTGCCAAAGAGTCTTGAATGATCATCAGGGAATTCTCAAACTTGGTATCCCAATAAAACTCAAGGGAGCGGCCTTTCTGATGATATTCCATGAGAAAAAACTTTCATTAGCAATGCAAAAAGAACTTACAAGAAAATCGTCTGCTTAAAAACTTCTCGTTCAAGAACTCCTCCCTACCTTGGTAGCAAGTCTCCAAGCTTGTGCAGAAGGGCGCCCTGCTCCTGATCTTCATTGTTTTGCATTTCCTACTGTCGGGTTTTGGCTGGTTTGTCTTGATAATGGGTACGGGTATCATAGTTCAGCAGCTGGCCCAACTTCAACATGCCCCAGCACGATGCATGCAGAGCTGACTCCGATAAAGCGAGAATCATTTTCAAAGTGAATATCCCAAAGCAAAGATGGAAATCTGAGTCCTTTCAGCCTAGAATAGCTCGGAAATCAAACGGCATTCTCCCTGCCCACTTCGAACTGCTGCCGTTGAGTGAGGATAGACTATGAGTCAAGTACAGCCTTCCCATCTTGCTGATATTTCCCTTTTCGGTGTTTCAGGGCTGACAAGCGAAGAAGCCAGGAAACGGGCACAAGAGTTTGGCGCCAATGAATTGCCTCGCACAGAATCACGTCGCATGGGCCGAATTGTCTTGGAAATTATTCGTGAGCCCATGGTTTTTCTGCTCCTAGGCTGCGGGTTTATTTACCTTGTCCTAGGCGATCGCCAAGAAGCCATTATGCTCCTGGGATTTTTGGGGATTATTCTCGGCATTACAATCTATCAGGAACGCAAAACGGAACGGGCTCTGGAAGCATTACGCGATCTTTCCAGTCCTCGCGCGCTGGTCATTCGAGATGGCAAAAAGCAGCGCATTGCCGGCATTGAGCTTGTGTCGGGTGACCTGCTCCTCTTGAATGAAGGGGATCGAGTCGCTGCCGATGCCGATCTTCTGACTTGTCAGAATCTGTCCATCGACGAATCCCTCCTCACCGGTGAATCGTTCCCTGTCATCAAAGCTGCAAAACATACGCAGGTCGATCAAACGGCCAAGGAAAGCCTTTCGTCATTGGTCTTTGCTGGCACCACAGTGGTCCGGGGCTCAGCCATAGCCGAAATCACCCACACCGGTTCTCTCACCGAACTTGGCAAGATCGGCAAAGTTCTGCTGCAAGCCGTGCCGGAGCAGACCAAACTTCAATTGGAAACCAGAAACCTCGTCAAACGTTTAGCCTTCGGCGCTGCGATTCTCTGCGTGCTGGTTTTTGTCAGCTATTCAATCTCTCGCCAGGATTGGTTGGCGGGAATGCTCACAGGCCTGACGCTCGCTATGGCGATTCTTCCCAATGAACTGCCTGCCGTGCTAACGATATTCTTAGCAGCAGGGGCCTGGCGCATTTCCCAAAAACGCGTATTGACCAGACGCACCCCTGCGATAGAGGCTTTGGGCACCGCCACCGTTCTTTGTGTCGATAAAACGGGAACCTTGACCTTCAATCGCATGGCGGTACGCAAAATTTTTGCTCAAGGCCAAATTCATGATTTGTTTGAAAATCCAGATCAAGAATTGCCCGAAGCATTTCATGAGATTGTTGAATATGGGATTCTTGCCGGCGACCGCGATCCTTTTGATCCTATGGAG
>JBGSRE010000925.1:0-11364 GCA_041737755.1 Oligoflexus sp. | reverse complement strand
TGGAAGCTATCGATATCCCATCCATCGTAAGAGATGGAATAGTCAGTCTTCAGCTTCAAACGAATGCGGAAGACGCTTGCACCTTGGAGAAGGTCCTTCAACCCGAAGGAAAGGGTGGTCCAGTCGCTGGTTCCAGTGATTTTACCCAGTTCTACCCAGGTTCGTCCCTGATCACGACTCAATTCAATGTAACCGTAGTCATAGTTAGCTTCGAGTTGATAACGGGTCCTCAGATCCAGAATTAAGTCACTGTCATTGAAGGAAAAATCATTGGTTTCAGCGACAATTTCCAGATTGTTTTGGTAGGTTCCACCAGGACTGTCGGTCAGATAGCTCAACCCATCTATCAGAGCAACGCCCCAGGGCGTATCCAGTTTCTTCCAAGCGGCGGTGCTATCATTATCTTCACTCAAGAGTACCCGCACAGGACTGAGGCTAAAGAAAGTGCTCGCCGAAAGTTCGCCTACATTACCGACGTTATCCAAGCCACGGATCGATAGAAACGACTGCTGATTGTATTTCAAGTTGATGATGCGAGCGGAAGCACGCCCATCCTTTCGCATGAGTTCAGTGACCGCTATAGGCTCTGCCTGAGACCATTGTTCTTCGGTCGTAATCGGTTCAGCCGCCAGACGAACAAGATAGCGACTGGCTAATCCCACGGCCCCATCATCCCCTGCTTCTTTCCATGATAGACGGAGATCTTTAATGCCAGTTTCACTGATTATGATGTCCTGCACAGAAGAGGGAGCTATGCTGTCGTCCTCAAGGGCACTGGCAGCGTCGATACGGCCAAATTTAACCGAGCTCTGCAGCTGGGAAACAATCTGCGTCGAAGCCAGGATTTTGTTCTTCAAGCCCTGCGCATCCAGAGCTGGGAAGCGTGCTTTTAAGAGAGCCACAAGGCCCGTGACATGCGGAGTGGCCATCGAAGTGCCACTTTTAAGATCATAGCCATTATTTGGAACAGTCGAATAAATATCGGATCCTGGTGCAGCCACGTGGACAGTGTTAACGCCATAGTTGGAAAAGCCGGACAGCATATCCTTGCGATCCGTTGAAGCCACAGAAATAATGTTGGGCAGGTCATAGGTCGATGGATAATGCGGGGTCAAATCATTGCTCGTGCTGTCGTTGCCGGCCGCAGCGATGAACAGGATACCTTTGCTGTTGGCGCGTTCGATGGCCGCAAGCATCGCCGCTGATGCACTCCCTCCGCCCCAACTATTATTGCTAGCCACTACGCCTAAGGCGGTCGAATAATCGATACCACGAATCAAAATATCAGCGGAACTTTCACCGGCTGCCGAGAAAACCTTCACCGGCACCATGGACACTGCCCAGTTCACACCCACCACACCCTTACCATTGTTGCCTCGTCCTCCAATTGTACCCGCTACATGGCTTCCATGACTGTTATCGTCCATCGGATCATTATCATTATTATAGAAGTCCCAACCATGCCAGTCATCGACAAAGCCATTTTCATCGTCGTCGATACCGTTGTTTCGCTTGTCCTTGCCACTGGCATCAAGACCGCTTTCACCAGGATTTATCCAGATATTTTCCGCCAGATCCTGATGATTATAATCCGCGCCGCTGTCGATGATTCCGATCAAAACACTCGCACTACCGGTCGCCTGATCCCAGGCTTTGACCATACCGATGTCCGCGCCTGAGACGCCATTAAGCGAACCAATATTACGCATAGCATAGAGCTTGCCGAAATCGGGATCATTGGGAATCGTATCATCCAATCGATAGATTGCGTTGGCTTCCACGGCCTGGATACGTCGATCTCCTATCAATTGTTCCGCCGCTTTTTCTAGATCGGTCCCTTCAGGAAAACGCAGAACCATCGAGCGGTCATTGAGCACTTCCACACTTGCCAAGCTAGTCCATTCGGCTTTGCCTAAAGCTTCAAGATTTTCGCCTGCACGAACAGTCAAGATAAGTTCATTACTTTTGTGAGGAAAATCCAGTTTGAATTTTTGTGGGGTGCGCTCGCAGGCAAAGAGTGCAAATGCAATCCAAAGCAGCCCAAAGGCCCTTGATGACCATGACCTCATGTCAGTCCTCTTGTAAAAAATGGATATGCCAAGCGCCGCAGTCATGCGACACCACTGCCCGTGTTCAACAGATGGAAGGATTCAGCTTGCGTTTCCGAAGAGGGATTCGCGTTCAAATGTGTGGTTGCTGTAATTTCGATTATAGAGCGATCGGATAGTCGCTGTAAAGCGTCAGGCGAATCGACAGCATTTAGAAATTTTGAGGTTTTTTTAGATATTTCTTACGGTTGTGTACCTTTCACTAGTTTTATGCAAATTAAAAAGTACCCAATGAAGAATAAAATGTGGGGATAAGCTATGGAATTAAAAAGCATAGCCAATAAAAACCTGGGATTGAAGCAGGCGAAAATGAGTTTTCACACCAGCATAGGTTGGATCCCAAGAACTGGAACTGAGCTGGACTCCGAAATGAAGTTCTTTTCTCTGAGTCAGGACAGATAAGAAAATCGGCAGCCCACTGCTCGTTATAGAGAAAGAATTCCAAGTTTCCCCGCCTAAATTTTGTTCCAAATAAAGCGCATTGGAAGCAGGAAGTCCGACACAAACCTGAGCAATACTCTGGGTAAAAGCGCAGCCGTGAATCATCAGCACCGACCAGACGAGCTGAATGTCTTCTCCTGATTGAAAAGGGAAGCGCGCTGCATCTTTAGCCTTACCACTCAGATTATCAATGTCGAATGAGACCATGATGCCCGTATCAGCAAGGAAGGAGTCGTCGTCAACAGCTGCTGGCTGGCCAAAACTTTCAGGAATCAGTTTAATCGTCATACCCCATCCCCTCAGATCCTTTTCGGAAAAAAGATTACCGCTGGTTTGGTAAGTACCTGCCTTGCCACCGAGCAGGAGTTTCAGCCGACTTTCCTCTGCAAGGGCAGACCATTCAAATGAAGACAGCAGCAAGACACTGGCAGTGACCAGGGGGAGATTTTTGAAAAGCATCATGTTGGGTCCTTCGAGAGAAGCCTATCCACGAATATTGTGCGGCATCCTGACATCATTTGGCTAGGTTTTTTTTCAAGCAAAAATCCACTCCGCAATTCGCCTGCCGATCGGGAATACAATAAGGGCATGCTCATTGAGCTCATGCTGCGTCCTTGCTTACTCTACACCGCTAACCATCTTCGAGATCACCAATCCAGTTAGCAGAACCAAGATGAACAGCTGACAGAATCGTCCAGAGCAACTTTGCGCAAGGGCCCTGGCCTTTTTTTCTCTTCCGCATCAGAAAGATGGGAATGGAAAATTCCGTATAGGGTTCGACTTCAAGCGCTACCAATCGACCCATTTGTAAATCCTGATCGATGATACTGAGAGGCATCAGTCCCCAGCCGAGGCCACCTAGCAGAAGATGACGTTTACTGGCAAAATCACTGACGCTCCAGGTTCCTGCCCCTTCCATAACTCCTGCTTTAAATCGATTCCCACCATCATCCGTGCTGGGAAGAATCACCTGCGTATGCCGGCGGAGTTCTGTTTCCTTGATGCAGCCGGCATGCAAAGTCAGCGGATGGCCGGGTGCGACAACCGCTTTCAGCCGAACATGACCCAAGGGATATTTTTCCAAATTCTCTGTATCGCCGTTATGAAATAATTCTGAAATCGCCATGTCTGCCCGCTCTTCCTGGACCTTCCATTGCGATGCAAGGACTTCTACGCGCAGGTTTAAAATTAAATGAGGCTTGAGCTGCCCCAATCCTTTAAGCGCTGGAATAACCGGTCCAAGCGGAACTATGGCGCTGATGGCGAGATTTAAGAAAGGCTCATCGCCCAACTGCAGCTGCCGGGCGAGATCCGCAATTTCATTGGTGCCTGCAAGGACCTGTCGTGCCTTGAGAAGCACGGCTTCACCTGCAGGAGTCAAGGTCGGTCGATACTGATCCCGACAGAGCAATTCCATGCCCAATTCATCTTCCAGATTTTTGATAGCATAGGAGATCGCTGACTGCGCGCGATGGAGAGCTCCTGCGGCTGCACGAAAACTCCCTGTTTCAGCTATTTTGCTCAGAACGAGCAGCTGGTCCAGCGTCAACTCAAGCCTCGAATAGATTTTTCACCACAATACTGACCGGACAATGATCCGATCCCAGAACATGAGGAAGAATATGGGCTGATTCCAGATCTTCACAGAGAACTCTGGAGATACAGAAGTAATCGATTCTCCAACCGACGTTTCTTTCCCTGGCCGCAGTGCGATAGCTCCACCAGGAATAATGATGCGGTTCTTGATTGAAATGGCGGAAGCTATCGACAAAACCAGCAGCGACGATCCTATCAAAACCGCGTCTTTCTTCTGGTGTGAAGCCAGCACTGCCAACGTTGGTTTTGGGGTTGGCAAGATCGATTTCCTTGTGTGCCACATTCAGGTCACCACAAAAAATCACCGGTTTGCGCAGCTCCAATTGCTTCAAGTAGTCAAGAAAATCACGATCCCACTGTTCGCTTCGGTAAGGCAGACGACGCAGATCATTTTGGGCATTCGGTGTATAAACATTGACTAAAAAAACTTTCTCAAATTCCAGGGTGATGACGCGCCCTTCTTTGTCATGCTGCTCATGACCCAAACCATAGCTGACATGCAGCGGCTTGATGGAAGTAAAAATTGCGGTCCCCGAATAGCCCTTCTTTTGGGCGCTATTCCAGTAAACGGAGTATCCTGGCAAATCAAGATCGACCTGCTCCTCGGTCGCCTTAACTTCCTGCAGGCAAAGAATATCGGGCATCTCGGTCTCAAAGAACTCCATGAAGCCCTTTTTCAAAATCGCCCGCAGTCCATTGACGTTCCAGGAAATCAGTTTCGTCACGGTCAGTCCTTCCCAAGCATATCTGGCACTAGAACACGGGCCTTGTTCAAGGCAGATTTTAGGCCTTCCAATCGATCGCCTCCGGCCTGAGCCATATCTACTTTGCCACCGCCACGGCCGTTGATTTCCGGAGCGAGTTGCTGCAAAAGTTCCTGCGCCGAAAATCCAGGAGTCACCTGTTTGCCTTTAGCGATGAGCAAAAAGGCTTTGTTTTCACTCTCCTGTTTCATACCCAGGACCACGATGCCCTTCGGTGCTTTCTGGAGTATCTGATCACTCAATTCGCGAAGAGTCTTCACGCCCTGGTCATCCTCCGGACAAAGGAAAGTAATCACTCGGGTATCTTTGACCAGCAGAGCTTCTTCGATAATGGTATCGATCTGCTGCGCAATCGACTGAATGCGCAGCTTGTCAATTTGCTTTTTCAGATCTCTTTCACTCTGCAGCAGTTTGTCGAGTTTACTCGTCACATCCTCTAGACTGGCAGCCTTGAGTTTGCTACGAACAACGCGGGTTTCCTGCTCACGTGATTTCAAATACTCAAAACCTCGCTGAGAAGTGTAGGCTATGATTCGCCGCACACCTGCTGCAATCGAAGATTCCTGAGCAATTACAAAAAGGCTGATTTCGGCTGTATTATCCACGTGTGTGCCGCCGCAGAGTTCGGTAGAGAATTCACCGACTCGAACCACGCGCACGCGATCACCGTATTTTTCACCAAAAAAGGCGATCGCGCCGGCTGCAATAGCCTGCTCTTTCGCCATTTCCGCTTTTTCAACTTTTTGTTCCGAGAAGATACGTGCATTAATCAAGCCCTCGATCTCGGTCAGTTCTGCTTCTGTAGGCGCCTGAAAATGACTGAAGTCAAATCGCAAGAGCTCACTATTGACCAACGAACCTGCCTGCTTCACATGGTCACCCAAAACTTTACGCAAAGCCCAGTGCAGCATGTGGGTGGCGGTGTGGTTGCGCGCTGTCAGAGCTCGCAAATGTCGGTCGGTCTCCAGCAGGTAAGTTTCCCCAATCGTCAGCATGCCTTTGATTGGTTTCAGTAGCACCACACTGAGGCCGTCGACTGGCTTCGAGACATCCAGCACTTCCCCTTCAAAACCATGCGCTGTGACACGTCCGCGATCACCCGCTTGGCCGCCGCTTTCAGCATAGAACGGCGAATGATCGAAGACCACTTCCAGCGTTATGTCAGGCGAACTGATGGCGGCTGTTTCCAACCGTGTTTTTTCATCTCCAAATTTTTGCAGGATGGCAAGGCATCGACCTTGTGCCTGCAAGGAATCGTAACCAAGAAAGCTCTGTTGAATCTTTTTATCCTGCAGCTCCTGAGCAATATCTTGATAGTGGTGATCTACCACCGATTCAGTGCCGCCTTTCCAGTGAGCTCGGGACTGAGATTTTTGCTTTTCCATGGCTTTTTCAAAGGCTGCTTCATCTACGGTGAGCCCATGCTCGACACAGATAATGCGGGTCAAATCCACTGGAAATCCGAAAGTATCGTAAAGCTTAAAAGCCACTTCACCCGACAGGACGCCTTTGCCTTTAGCAGCATTCATTTCATCATCCAGCAGCGATAGGCCACGTTCCAAAGTCTTGAAGAACTGCTCTTCTTCGGCGAGCACCGCCCGCTCAATGAAAGCACCTTTGGCTTTGATGTCGGGATAAGCTTCGCTCATCTCCTCGATGACGAAGCCGCAGGCTTTATGCAAGAAAGGTCTATCCAGCCCGATTTTCTTGCCGTAACGGATCGCCCGGCGAATGATGCGGCGGAGCACATAACCTCGGCCTTCATTCGCCGGCATTACTCCGTCAGTAATAAGAAATGTGGTGGCCCTTGCATGATCGGCGATCACACGATAGGGAAAGTTTTCTTTATCCTTCGGCATGTAGGTCTTGCCGACCAGTCCGGCGATTTTCTGGAGGATATTGAGAAAGCTGTCGATTTCATAGTTGGTTTCGGTTTTTTGCAGGATCGAGGCAATTCGCTCCAGACCCATGCCGGTGTCTACCGAAGGCTTCGGTAGCGGATGCAGATTGCCTTCGGCATCCCGATTGAACTGCATGAACACCAAATTCCAAAATTCCATGTAGCGGTCGCAATCGCAACCGACTGTGCAGCTACTTTTGCCACAGCCATAGGCAACTCCGCGATCGACAAAGAGCTCACTGCAAGGACCACAGGGACCTGTTTCACCCATTGACCAGAAGTTATCTTTCTCGTCAAAGCGGAAGAGGCGCTCCTTCGCCAAACCGATTTTCTTGAGCCATATATCAGCCGCTTCATCATCATCGCGAAACACTGTCACATAGAGCTTATCTTATCAAAGCATAAAATCTTACTTGTACTATATACAATACAATTATATTGTCAAAGTGTTCTGATAGCAATACACATGACAAATTACCCATAAATTAAAGTCGCTTGGGATATCTTTCGAATCTCGTGAGGCAACGAAAAAGATGCTCCAGGCATAAGGCGGGAAGCATGCAGTCAGATCCATGACGTCGCCAGAGACATTTTTAAATCGACTCGGACAAAGATTGAGGCCGTGTTAAGGAGGACAATAATCGGGCGGGAGGACATCTGTCGCTGGCACTTGAAGCTGCTGCCTTTACCCATATGATCGGGACAATAACGCCACTGCAGCCAAAGCATATACTGATCTGCCGCTCACCAGCGTCGGAGTCGGTGCTGCGCGAGATGCTCGATCGCGAGGGTCTCGCAGTAACCGTGCAAGTCGACTCAAGGCTATCACATTGGATCCGAGTAGGCGATTCAGCGCGATCAATCAATATGTGGAGTTCAGAACCTCTGCAGCTTCGGCTCTATTTTCAGATGTTTACGAAGACAATAATAAACAAACCAAGAAAGAAAAAGACATCGGCAATAGCTTCGAGCCGTTGGTTGTTATTATTTCTTAGAGAAGAATACGAAAACAAAGTAGCGAAAATGAAAATCAAAGTATTCAGGCTCAAAATTTCATCTGTATAAGTGGTCAAAGATACATTCAGAACTCTGAAGAGCGCGATTATGGTAATGCACACACCAACCATATTCGAAGAGTTGCTCAAGATATGCGAGGCAATCTGACCGCGGTTCGAATTGCTTGATTTCGACATCATCTTACCTAGAATGGCTGAGATTGTTGGCAATTTTGAGGTTTGCTCATTCCTGGGGGTTTGACAAGTTTCTTCTCTTCAAGATGTTTCATTTCAGCACGTCAATGGCTCGACTTTCGTTCTAAACATTGAAGCTGGGCCTTTGCAGGTGGGCCGTGCCAAATTGAAATTAAACCTGATTTCTTCAATCCACAGTTTTGAAACTCAATCGTCCAATCCTGCCAAAAACCTTTTTCATGGTCCTTGGCCAGCTGTCCGTTTTATAAGTCACACCATAGCGCTCACAGCAGGCACGCACCTCATCACTCACCTCACGCAAGCGATTGGGCGGTAGCCGTGGAAAAAGATGATGTTCGATTTGATAATCAAGGCCCCCACAAAGAATAGACAAGGGGCGACTGACTTTAAAATTATTGGTCGATTCAACCTGCATAGCATACCATTGCCCGCGACTGCCCGATTTGGTTGAGACTTCGTAACTCTTAACATCGGCCCCTACATGGCCACAGAAAACCGTGAGTCCGGTGTAAACATCACGCATTTTTTCTGCCATCCAGTTACCAAGCATAACCTTCGGAAAAAAGGGCCCCGCTAGAGCTGGATAAAAAATATAATTCTCTGCGTAATAGGGAATCCATTTCCTAAATGCTTTACGATGCGCCCCCAGAATCGATTTCCATGATCGATCCTCAAGGAAATCCAAACCATTACTCAGACCATTCCCAAGATACACATCCAGCAGCCCCGTGACGTGAGTATTTATTGCTGATCCAAAATTCGGAATGATAAAGAATAGGGCTGTCGGCAGCTGAATATAATGGACCCAACGATGCGGAATTTCCGGGGTCAAGCGAATAAAGCCAAAGTGAATATCGGGATCTTTGCCAGCGATATTAGTAAAAGGATGATGTTTTCCATTGTGACCCAGACGCCAGGATTCTTCATCCACTGGAAATTTCCAACGGAATTTTTTGGACTGCAATTCGGGATGATCTTTAAATTTGTCGTAGGCGCCATGCAATGCCATGTGACCGATCTCTGTCACTTCCAATTGTCGATGAATCCATTGCGCCAAGACCCCCGAAGTAAAACCCAGGGGCTCGAAACTGCAGTGAATAAGCGTGCGTCCCGTAATTTCCATGACTCGGGAAACTTTACGAACCTTCTGAATATACTTTAAATCCGACTCACCCAGATCCTGTTCCGTGCGCTGATAGATGGCTTCGATGGCTTTGCCAAATTCCTGCAAGCGCAGTTCGTCGGCAGAGAGTGATGCTCGAGATTGCCCAACTGGAGAGTTTTCCCCATGAGTAGGTTCACCTGCGTATGACATGACAGCCTCCTTGTACTCTGGCGACATGAAAAAGCCCACCATTGCACTATGCTCATCATCTCTTCACCATTCAATCCCATAGCGTCTTTTACCGAAGTTTGACGAGAACAGGTTCGATTCAGAAAAAGAGCCTCTGGATTTCTGCTGACTTCCGCTTTCTGCTGCGGCTTACTCCTTATTTTGACTCGATGCCGGACGCCAGCGACGTAAAAGCAGTGAATTGCTCACCACGCTGAAACTGCTAAAGGCCATGGCGGCTCCTGCCAGCATAGGATTTAAATAGCCGAGAGCGGCAGCAGGAATACCAATGACATTGTAGATGAAGGCCCAAAAAAGATTCTGTCGGATCTTCTGCAAAGTGCGTCGTGAAATATCGATGGCCTCAACGACCTGTCTGGGATCGCTCCGCATGAGGGTGATTCCCGCTGCCTCCATCGCTACATCAGTCCCAGATGCCATAGCAAAGCCCACATCGGCTGCAGCCAAGGCCGGCGCATCATTGATGCCATCACCGACCATGGCAAGGATATGCCCATCGGCTTTGATCTTTTGCACCAGTTTCGCTTTATCTTCTGGCAACACCTGCGCGTGAAAGATCTTGATGCCCAATTCTTTGGCTACCGCTGCCGCAGCTTCTGGATGATCTCCAGTCATCATGATCGATTCAATCTTATGGGCCTTTAGATTTTTGATCGCTTCACGGGCCTCGGGGCGGACGGGGTCTTTGAATGCCAGAAAGCCCAAAAGCTGCTTTTGAGGAGCTAGCTCGCCCAACCAGGAAAGAGTGGCGCCCTGCTCCATCCAAACTTTCGCCATGGGTAACAGCGCGGACGTCGGCAATCCAGACTCTTCCATCCAGCGATCACTGCCCAATATAAACTGACGTTCTGCAATCTCAGCTTGAACGCCGCGACCCGCCACGGCTCGCATATTCTGCACGGGGACGAGAGTCACCCCCTGGTTTTCTGCAGCACGCAGCACAGCATGAGCCAATGGATGTTCACTGCCAGCTTGCAGAGAGGCCGACCATTGCAGAGCCTGGCTTGAATCCAATCCAGTCCATTCCGCACCAACGACCTCCGGCTTGCCTTGGGTTAAGGTGCCGGTTTTATCGAAGACAACCATTTGGATCGCGTGGGTGATCTCCAGGGCCTCAGCATCCCGAATCAGAATCCCGAAGCGAGCTGCCCGACCAGTACCAACCATAATAGCCGTCGGTGTTGCAAGACCCAAAGCACAAGGACAGGCTATTACCAGCACAGCCACGGCTCGCAGCAACGAAGGCTCAAAGCCCCAGCCTGAAAAATATCCTAGCAGAAGAGTCGCCAAAGCGATCACTAGGACGACCGGCACAAAAATAGCACTGACCTTATCCACCAGCTTCTGAATCGGTGGTTTCGCTGCCTGAGCGTCTTCCACCAAACGAATCATACGGGCGAGCGTAGTCTCGACACCGATGTGGGACGTTTGCACAATCAGCAGACCTTCTCCGTTCACAGAACCACCGATGACTCGATCCCCTTTGTGACGTGCAACGGGTAAACTTTCCCCCGTCATGAGTGATTCATCGATGGCACTTTCGCCCTCGGCGATAACGCCATCCACAGCAATTCTTTCCCCCGGCTTAACCAACACGGGATCGCCAATTTTGATACTCGCAATCGGAACGCGTCTGTCTTCGCCTGAAAGCCTGAGTACAGCCGTTTCAGGACGCAAGGCTTGCAGAGCTCGAATCGCATCAGTGGTCTGTCTTTTGGCGCGCGATTCCAAATATTTGCCTAAAAGTACCAGCGCGATAACAACAGCACCGGACTCGAAATAAAGGTGTGGCATCACCTCATCAGCACTGCTGCGAAGCCAAACATAGACACTTAAAAAATAGGCTGCGCTCGTCCCAAGTGCCACCAGCACATCCATATTCGCCGATCGAGCCTTGATGGCTTTCCAGGCTGATTCATAGAAACGCGCTCCAAAATAAAACTGGACCGGAGTCGCCAGTGCCCACTGCAACCAGCCTGGGAGCATCATG
>JBGSRE010000921.1:0-5088 GCA_041737755.1 Oligoflexus sp. | reverse complement strand
ACGGCCCCTGACTCAAGAGATACTGAAAAACCGCGCGATCCTCTTGATGTGCCGGATCACCCATCGGACCACCATGCTGGGACAGCGCAGCCGTTGCAAAGAAACTGAACAAGCATAAAGGCCATAATACTTTCATACGCGACACCATGATTTTTCCTTTCAACTGAAATTTCAGCTTCACCATCTTTTACAGCTTCGAAATCTGATCCCCTAGCACAAAACAACCCATAATAAGCACAAAATAACCAAAGCCTTTCTTAAGCGCAGCTTCCGACAGTTTGCGGCTGAGCAGCATTCCACCCACGAGCCCCACCACGGCGATCCCGCTGATGATCAAAAGCAGCTTCCAGTCCATCGTCGCCTGATGCTGCAGGTCGCCCGTAAAGCCAATCAGGGACTTCATCGCAATAATAAAGAGCGAGGTTCCCACCGCTTTTTTCATCGGCAAACCGACCAGCACGACCAGCGCCGGTATGATGAGAAACCCACCACCTGCTCCCACAAAACCTGTGACAGTCCCCACCACCAGTCCTTCCAGCCCGATCAGACCCACTTTTGCCGCCGCCGATAGTTTCTTCGCTTCAGCCTTGGGTTTCCGTGCGCGAATCATGGAAATGGAAGCCAACACCATCAAAACCGCAAAGACGATCATGATCAAAAGAGGCTTCGTGACGCTTATACTTCCCAGTGTGAAGACCTGATCCGGAACGCGGGGCAGGACAAAGGCTCTTGTGGCATAAACGCCGATGAAGCTCGGCACAGCGAAAAGGAAACCCGTTTTCAGATCCACTTCACCTTTCTTCAGATACCCAATCCCGCCCACCAGGGCTGTTAAACCCACGATAAAAAGTGAGTAGGCTGTCGCCAGCACCGGGTGAATCGCAAACAGGTAAACCAGGATGGGCACAGTGAGGATGGACCCGCCACCGCCGATCATGCCTAAGGATAAACCCATCACCAGGGACGCAGCATAGCCTATCGTTTCCATAAAGATCTCACTTTTGAAGTTTCAGTTTGGCATCCAAAGCCTTGAAGATCAGCATACCGACTAGCATAGCCGCCACGAATAACCAGGCCTGCATTTGAAAACTTGCCAGCGACGTCACCGCTGGCCCCGGGCAGTAGCCTGCAAGCCCCCAGCCGATGCCAAAGAGCATCGAACCGATAACGAGAGTCGGAGTCAGATCCTTTTTCGTCGGAACATGCCAGCTGCCGGATAAAAGCGGCGAGCTGCGCTTTCGAATCAAGCGGTACGCAAGGGCATGCAGACTGATGGCTCCTATCATGACAAACATCAAAGAGGGATCCCAGCGACCGAACACATCCAAAAATCCCATGACCTTTTCAGGCTGCGTCATCCCCGAAACCCCAAGCCCGATGGCAAAAATAAATCCCACGGCGAAAGCCGCCAAACCCTGCTTCATGGCAAGACTCCCAGTTTTCTAAAGATGAAGACGGTCATAATACCCGCGGCAATAAACGTGATCGTGGCCACCAAAGATCTGGGTGAAAAGCGGCTGATCCCGCAGACGCCGTGTCCGCTTGTGCATCCGCTGCCCATGATGGTGCCCAAGCCGACCAGCAGCCCGGCTGCAATGGTGAGCAGAGGGCTCGTCCCAGAACTCTCTCCAAAAACCTGAGGATTCAAACTTCTGAGGGTCAGTCCCCCGAAGACGAGTCCGGCCACAAATAACCAGCGCCAGGCCGTGTCGCCTTTTTGGGGAGAAATCGCGCCGTTGATGATCCCGCTGATCCCGGTTACGCGCCCGTTCAACAGCAGCATCATCGACACGGCCGTCCCTATGATAAGTCCACCCAGCAATGCGTTGATCCAATCCTGCGGTATCATGAAAATGCTCCTTCCACGCGAAGTGTTCGTCCACAAAAATCAAAACCAAGCCTTGGAGAGTCCTTTGTATCCGAGTCGTCAAAGTCACGGATCAGGCGGTGAGCAAACAGCAGCTCCTGTCCAGCCTCCAAGGGAATATCCGTGTTCTCAACAGCAAGCTCTCTAGGCACCCAGATACGGGCTTTGTAGGCAGCCGCCAGCTCATAATCAAGATCCTGCGCAGAACTTTGCGAACGAAACAGAAGACAGAGCTGATACCCGAGAGCTTTGAGTTCTTGAGCGCGGCGCCCCGCCGCAACATGGGCATCGACAACACAGAATTCCTTGCGTCCTCCTCTTCACTGTCCCGAGTCTTACCCTTTTCCTTTTTGCCCGCTATGTGCCAGCCCATAATTCATGTCCGGTCCTGACATTCAAATTATCGGAGATCGTGGCTCCGCACTTAATGGTACGAAGCCCAACTATGGGCTGGAACATAATAGACATCGGTGAAGGAAAAAAGCCTTCCAACTATGGGCTGGCACATATTGAAAAATCCCCGGAAAGACCGATACTGGTTTCAATAAACGGCACTCCCCAAAAGGGACAAGGAGAATGATGATGACGCAGCATGTGAAAGAATTCTTCGATCAGGCCACGTGGACGTTGACTTATGTAGTCTATGATGACGTTAGTCGTGACGCCGTAGTCATCGACCCTGTCTGGGATTACGATCCTGCCGCGTCCCGACTTTCGACCGCTTCAGCCGAGGAAGTCGCAGCCTTCGTGAAAGGGCAGAGACTCAAAGTCCATTATATATTGGAAACTCATGCCCATGCCGATCACGTCAGCGGTTCTCAGATTCTGAAGGGTTTTTACCCGGAAGCCAAAGTGGGAATCGGTACGCATATCACCGAGGTCCAAAAGGTCTTCAAGGGTGTTTTCGACCTGGATGCTTCCTTCCCTACGGATGGAAGTCAGTTTGATATCCTGCTCGAAGAAAATAAGGTTCTGAAGGCAGGGACATTGGAAATAAGAACCATTTTCACTCCCGGCCACACGCCGGCGTGCGCGAGTTATCTTATCGGTGACGCTGTATTTACCGGCGATGCCCTCTTCATGCCCGACTACGGCACAGGCCGCTGCGACTTTCCTGCCGGAAGCGCGGCCGTTCTTTATGAGTCCGTGCATGAAAAACTCTATAGTCTGCCTGATCATAGCAAAGTCTTCGTCGGGCACGATTATCTGCCGGGCGGCCGCAAGCTGCAGTTCCAGTCGACAATCGGCCAGGAAAAGGCGCAGAATATTCAGCTGAACGCGAAGACCACCCGCGAGGAGTTTGTGCATTTCCGTTCGACCCGGGACCGTTCTTTGGCTGCCCCCAAGCTTCTTCTGCCCAGCGTTCAAATCAATATTGACGCAGGGCATCTGCCGAAGCCAGCCGCGAATGGAATCCCTTATCTGAAAATCCCTATCAGGAAATAATTTATGAATTGGAAACTTGCGACCCTGCTTATCACTCTTTTAGGAAACAAAGTCATGGCAGAACAAAAGAACGTCATCATCCTCGATGTCCGGACCAAGGAAGAATTCCAGGAAATGCATGTGATCGGTGCACAAAATATCGACTGGCAGCAGCCTGATTTCAAAGATAGGATCGCCAAACTCGATAAGAATTTGGAATATAAACTCTACTGCCGCAGCGGCAATCGCTCCGGCCAGGCGACGACCCTGATGCAGTCCCTTGGTTTCAAGCAGCTTGAAAACCTTGGCAGTGTCAGCGACGCTTCGAAAAAGCTCAAAATCGCCTGCGAGGGACCAAAGCCCTGCTGACCCATCATCCGTCCATCCCTTGAAACTGCATCTGAATCAAAGCGGCCCGATCCAGAATCAGGATATCGCGGCCCTTTTGTTTGATGTAGCCCATGGATTCAATCTCGGCCAGGGCCTTAATCACAGTCGAGGTCGTGCTGGCGCAAAAATTCGCCAATTCCGTCCGCGTCCAGCGATAATCAGGACGAATATCCTTCAAAAAGACCAGGGCCTGTGCGACCCGCGGCAGGATCTGATGATCTAAAACATTGACCTGCTGATTTTCGCAGTTCGTGAGTTCCTGCGCCAGCTGCTGCACGACCAGGCGGTAAAGTTCCGGATATTTCTCCATAAGGTTTTGGATGGCTTCTTTGGGGACAAAGAGCACGCGGGTTTTTTCCAGAACCTGGGTCGTCGCGTGATAGCTTGCCTGATTCGCGAGTATGGCCCGATGACCAAAGACCTGACCCGCTTTAAAAAAACGCATCAGATGCTCCTTGCCACTCGGCCCGATGATGCTCAGACCGATCAATCCCTCGACCACGAAATAAAGACCACGGGCCTTATCCCCGCTGCGATAAACAAAATCACTGCGTTCAAAGCTTTGCTCCTGTGCCGATGCACGCAGTTCGGTCAGAAGTTGTGTGTTGTGGCTGAAGAGGGCGATGGCGTCCAGCATAAGGCTCCCGCTGTGAAATAAGAAAACTTACACTCTCCCGATTGCACCTGGCAACGGTCTTAAGGCTCGTGGAATATCACCCGGACCCGCAGGCCCCGCCCCTGAAGTCCAGTTTCCAAAAGAAGCTGGGCTTTACGACTGAGTTTGGCGTCAGTTATCTAAGCGATAGAGAGCAGAAATCTCGTCGCTGCTCAGGGCCCGACTGAAAAAGCTTAGATTGTCAATCGCACCAGAATAGATGTTGGTAGGTGTGCCGCCTGTGCCTGAGTGAGTCTCTCAATTTTTATGAACAAAATTAAAAATACTCGCACTCCAACTTAGAAAAGACATAAGGAAGACCACGATGGGCTCGTGAGGCAAAACAAATAATATATCAATTTTTTCATTTACTTACATGTGTAGTCTGATGTTTTCATGTTATGAAGAGTATTGTTCTACCCGAGAAAATGTCAACATCTCACTGCTGGGTGGAATCACCAATTTAAGGCATGCTTTTGAAAACTTCCCGCGCAAGTAGTCTTGCCCACAGATGGCAAGCTCTTACCAATTATGAGTAAGTCCCTCCACCTCGAACCTACAGGAGTACGCTCGCAGTGCTTACCTTAGATTCGCTAAGCCTCTGAATTAGCTTTGAAGACCACGAGCAAATGGCTTTGGTATGCAAGTTGCTCTTAAGGAGCCATCGCAATTCTACGCTTGCACAGGAGCTCCTCATGGAAGATCTTTCTTCTCACTTGCTGACTCTCGACAACTCTCAGGCAGTACTCAC
>JBGSRE010000902.1:0-3346 GCA_041737755.1 Oligoflexus sp. | reverse complement strand
CAATCCCCGTGTTGAACGTAGGAGCCTTGCCCAGGGAACGATTGCGAGGGTTACACCACTCTGTGCTGGTGCCTGGATCGGTACCATTGCGGCTGGTATCGACCAGAAATTTTTTGTTACCAACGCGGCTACGAATCTGCTGGCCATAGGCGATGTTGGCAGCAGTGGACTGATAATTCGAAGTATTCAAAGCGAAACCATCCGAGTTCGCCAATCCTACCTGATTGAGCAAAGTCACAGCTTCGTCAACACTGATCCACGCGGAGTGCCCGGCATCCACATAAACCTTGGTATTGGTCTTGGCTTTCAAGGTAGCAATGGCGGCTTTCAAAAGATCGATTCGCTCTTTGCGCAGTTCTGGACTCAAACACATTTCGCCGTTGTCTTTCTTTTGGATGATTCCAGGCACAGCGTCTGGCTCCAGAATCACCATTGCTTTACGGTTGCCGATGGCATTGGCGATCTGAGTAATCCAAGGTATATAGTTATTTGCATCCAGACCACCGGCCGAATGCAAACCACAGTCCCGATAAGGGATCATGTAGGCGACCAGGACGGGATAGGCATCCTGGGCTGCGGCTTTGTCCATGATCGTCCGAACGGCATCACCGACATTGCCAGACCAGGCACCCAACCAGACAGCCGCGCCTTGTTTGGCGATGTAGTCGATATAACGAGCGTTCGGGTCCGATGATCGCTTCATATTTTCGGCATCATTGGCCGCCAAAGAAAAGGGATCAACATAAAACTTAGCCGAAGAAACAGTCGCTGGCGAGCTGCTGCCAGAGGCCGGCAAGGTCGGCTTAATCACGACATCAGCAGTATCTGGAAGCTTGGGTGGTGGCAGAGTCGGTGTACTGATACCGGTAGCAAGCGAACAGATGAAAACAGTTGGTGTATAGACGGGCAGGTTGATTCGATGAATTTTGGACTTCTCATCTTGAGTCTCTTTGCCTTCACTATCCTTGGCGCCCGAGCAGGACTCATAGGCAACTTTTCCGGAAGCATCAAGATAACTCAAGATAAACTTATAGGAACCAAACTTCAACTTTACACTGGCATCAGCAAATGCCCCAGTGCTGCCTTCCGCTTTATCAAAGCTGAGGGTCTTCGAATAATCGGTGGATTCCACGCCGGTGATGGTCAGCTCCAGTTTCTTATAAACTGGCTTTTCACCATTGGCGAAGGGCCCAAGTTCGCCAATACTCACTGTCGAGAGTTTGGACGCGTTGTCATCAACTTGAACATTTTTTCGGGGGCCGCAGTTCGCGAGGAAAACGATGGACAGACCAAAGACAGGCAAAAAGCTTTGCAATTTCACGTGTGCCTCCACAAGATCGACAAAAGTTTGAGCAACAGGAGCATCATTTTTGAACAAACCTTTTCAGAAAAAGGCCGTTCTGGGTTCTGTTTAGCAAGAATTCTGCCGGTAGGTATGACTGAGAATGCGGTGGAGCAAGGCTTCGCAGTCTTTGCCGGGAGTGAGGAGCGGCTTCTTATCGAAATTTTACCAGCCAATCAACCATAAGTAGTTTCTGGCGCTTTAGGCGCCAGAGACTTAGCTAAGCCTTCCTACACTCCTCCCCATCGGTGCGGGGAGCAAAACAAATATCCTATTGATTTTTATCAAAAATACTCTAAAGATGCGTTCCAGGAAGTTCTCGGTCATCAAAATGTTTCTGAGGACATGTCGCCATGCTCCCTATCACTCAAGTTACGCGCCCCTATTTTCCTCAGCTGCTGAATCAGGAGTGGTTGGAGAGCAACGTCCTGGGCAGCTATGCCTCTGGCAATGTTCTGGATTGCCCTGATCGGCGTTACCACGGACTCTTGGTCAGTGACGCTGGCCATCTTCCTGAAAAGCATGTCTTCCTCGCCAAATTAGAGGCCAGCCTTTCCTTGCCGGGGCGGACCATTGATCTCTATACGAATAAGCATTCCAATACGGTTTTTTACCCCGAAGGCTACACTCATATAGAATCCTTTAGCTACGATTTATACTCGCAAACCGTTTATCGCGTCGGTTCGATTTTGATCGAACGCGCTCAGCTTTTGCTGCACGATCGCGATGCCGTGATTGTGCGCTATCGTTTGCTGAGCTCTGATCCAGTCCAGATGACCCTGCGTCCTCTGCTGGCCTATCGCAGTCATCATTCACTCCGTCATGAAACCAGCGATTTTCAAGTCAAGACCTTCCCTGAGCCGCAAGGCCACAAAATTGAACCTTTACCGAACAAGCCCCCACTGCATATGGGGACCAATCGCGTGATCGGATTCTACCCCGGCCCCTTCTGGGTTAAGCAGCTGGAATACAGCCGAGAACAAACCAGAGGTTTTGATTACCAAGAAGATCTTTTTTGTCCTGGTCTGTACGAGGCTATGCTCGAGCCAGAACAGAATCTATTCTTTATCTTTGGCTTTACGCCAACCGAGCGACAGGATATTGCCCGTCTTTGGGATGAGGAATTGCATCGGCGCAGGACGCTGAAAGCCAAGTTTGCTCAGGATCCAGAACCCTTGAGCGATATCAAATATGAGGCAGAAAAATTTCTCATCCATCGCCCCGATGGTTCGCCTTCCATCGTCGCCGGCTATCCCTGGTTCGGCGAATGGGGGCGTGACACCATGATTGCCTTACCCGGCTTGACTCTCGGTCGCGGCCAACCGGAGCGGCTTCTCCCTATTGTGAAGAGCTATCTGAACTGGGCTAAGGATGGTTTGATTCCCAACTATTTAGGTCAAGGGACGCAGCCTCCAAGCTACAATTCCGTAGATGCTGTGCTTTGGATGTTTGATGCGTTGCACCAGTATTGGATCGAGACTCGAGATAAAGCCGGACTCACTCCCATCATTCCGGCTCTTTTTGCTCTCGTTGAGGATCTTTTGCAAGGCCGTCAATCGCACATTCGTATCGATGAACAGGGACTTATGCAGGCCGGCTCGCCCCAAACTCAACTGACCTGGATGGATGCGGCCGTGGATGGCCACCCTGTGACGCCTCGATCGGGTTATGCGGTTGAAGTCAACGCCCTCTGGATATCCGCTTTGGTCTTCCTGCAGGAGATGGCGAGCGTCTGTGAACTGCCGCAAAAGGCTGCTTTGTTCACTCTTTTGGAGCATGCGCCCGCGGCTTTTCGCCAAAAATTCTGGTTGGAAGATCGCGGTTATCTTGCCGACACGGTCAGCCTTCAAGGTGAAGTGAACGCTAGTATTCGGCCCAATCAAATTCTGGCCGTAAGCCTAGCTTTTAGCCCACTCTCATTAGCCCAGCAGCGTCGCCTGATGGACGTCGTGAGCAGCCATCTTTTGACCCCTTATGGTCTGCGCACTCTATCGCCGCGAGACC
>JBGSRE010000898.1:0-4430 GCA_041737755.1 Oligoflexus sp. | reverse complement strand
ATCGCGCCGTGCGTTGGGTGCTTGCGCCACTCTTAGTGATGGCCGTGCTGGTCCCCTTTGTGCCTTACTATATCGGCGGGATTGCCCTCACTGTACTCAGTATCTTTAGTTCCGGTTTACTCATTGCTTTAACGGTGCGTGGTGTGGTCCGCAGGCAGCGGGAAGCATATTTCTATGCTGCAGCATGGACCTGCTTATTGCTCGGTACTTTCGCTTATGGTCTTTTGGCGATGGGCTTTATTGAATCGAATTTCTTTACCGAGCGAGGCTTGCAAATCGGTTCCTTTTTTGAAATGACGATCCTATCGTTTGCTCTTGCCGATCGATTGAACCAGCTACGCCTAGGACTGAAAGATGCCAACGAACGCCTCGCCTATCAGTTTGCTCATGTGGAAGAGCAGGTGTCGATTAAAACTCGTGATATTCGGTCGATCATGGAGCATATTCCGATCGGTGTGTTTTCCATTGGCAAGAACTTTGAGATTCAAAAAGACTATTCACGGTCAATGGAATCGCTTTTTCAACTCAAGGATCTGAGTGGGCGCGATGCCGTTGAAGTGCTTTTTCGTAATGGTCAGATTATGGTCGATCGAAAGGCCCAGTTACAAGCGGCGCTCGACAATGCCATAGGGGAAGCCGAGATTGCCTTTGAAATAAATCGTCACTGCTTTATTGATCGCATGGATCAAGCCTCAGCAGGCGGTCGGAGGATCTATGACCTTCTGTGGAACCCTGTTTATAATGAACAGGGCCTGATCGAAAAAATACTGGTGACAGTGCATGACAGCACACGCTTGATAGCCCTTGAGCAAGAATCGTTGATGCAGAGACATGAGATGGAGCTGGTCCAAAGAATAATCGAAGTTCCGGTCCAGCGTCTCCATTCTTTCCTGCGCGTGAGCGAACAACTGGTGCGTGAGTGTCAAGCAATCGCCTCACGCAGCGAAGAAGTCTTGCACGATCGACATGTATTCTTGATGAATATTCATACTTTAAAAGGCACCTCGCGAGCCCTCTATTTCACGGATATTGCCGACATCTGTCACCAACTTGAAAGCAAAGCCTCCCAGCTGCCGCTGGCTCGGCTAGAGACGGAAATCAAGGACCTAGAGGCCATGATTTATGAGTATCGCATGACTGCTATACATAAACTTGGCCGAAAGCTCGATCATTCTGAGCTTGTTGAACTGAAAACGGAGTTACTACAGCAGGTAGTTCAAGATCTTGTTCAGTATTCAGTGAAGGGATTCGATCGAGAAATTCTTTCCCGCATCGGTCAACTGGAAGCTTCCCTTTATCTGTCTTTGCCGGTGGTTTTGGCCGAATGTTTGAAATCAAGTGGGCGACTCGCTGAAGAGCTGGGTAAATTGAAACCCAAGCTTGCGATCGAAGCGACCGGTATAGGCGTCACGCAGGACGCCTATGATATTTTACAAGGCACCCTCACTCATCTTTTGCGTAATAGTCTGGATCATGGCCTGGAAACGGCTGAGCAGAGACGAAAAAGCGGCAAGAATCCGCAGGGCACCATCAGTGCTATCGCGAGCAATACTAAGGATTTCCTGATCATTTCTTTCTATGATGACGGTCGAGGTCTGGTCATAGCCGACTTAAAACAGGCAGGATTGAAGCGTGGTTTGCCTCTAGCCCAGGCCAGCGACCAGGGCATCGCCGAGATTATCTTTGCTCCTGAGTTTTCCACCAATGAAGCGGCGTCCACCATATCGGGTCGGGGCATGGGACTGGCAGCAGTTCGCGATAGCCTTCGAAAGCAAGGCGGAGATGTGCGGCTGGAACTTCTGTCAGCTTTGCCTGCAGAGGATGGAAGGCGAGCCTTCCACTTGCAATTGTTGCTTCCAGCTAAATTTTGGACCATCATGCATGGGCAAGACTTGCCTCTTTCTGCTTGATCGACCAGCATATGAATTAAGTTCAAACCCCTGTCACTGTTCATGGCCCATGCAAAGCCAAAAGCACACCCCCAAGAGTCGACCATTCGGGAAATCTTGCCAAGGCAAGACAGGGCAAACATTGCCCGTTTAACTTTCGGGCCTTATGTCGATAGATCAGGCAAGCAAGAAAAGGCGGAAGTGAATTGAAGGCTTTAGAATGGATTGCAATGACAAGTGTTAGGCTGATCTCTCTCTGGATCGGTCTATTCTTGATATTGGGATCTAAACCTAGCTTCAGTTATTTCGGTAAAGAGACCATAACTGATGACTATTCCTATCGGGTGCTTTATCTCTTCGATCCCAGTTGCAATCTGCCGCTTGATGCCGAGCACAAGCCTCGCATCGATGCCGAGCTCGAGGTAATTTCCAGCGTCACTCGTCGAGGTTACCTGGGATGCCTCATCACGGCCTATGATATCGATGTACGCAAACCAGGACTCTATTCCTTCTCAGCCATTGGCTTCATTAAAAGTATGGCACTGGTCTGGGAGGCCGGGTTTCGAAGCATACCCGTGCTCTATGAAAACGACACCGCTGTCGCAGATATCGAGTTGGGTCTGGGTCAACATCGAGTCTATGCTCTTGGTAAAGTCACGAGTCCAGCTTCGATCAATCGATTCGGTGTGGGCAACGCCGCCTATCTTGTTTGGCCAAGCGCAAAGTATCATCGTGAATCGTTTTTGGTGGGGGCGATGCGTGGCATTTGCCTCGGTATCCTGGGCATTATGTGTTTGTTCTTTCTCTTTATGACCCGCGAGCATAGTAGATTTTTTTTGATCTATGGCATTTTTATCTTCTGTAATATCGCCTTCATCGAATCCATGCGAAGTCTTTCTGCCGAAGTTTTGGGCTATCGCAGTGGTCAATACTATTTTGAAAGTTGGATTTTTATCACCCAAGTGACAGGATCTTTGACCCAACTTCTTTTGGGAGTATTTTTTGCCAATTTTTACGAGCTCAAGACCACTCAGCCTCGCCTCCATAAATGGTTTCTAGTCTTCTTTGTGCTTATCGTCCTGCAGATTCCAGTCACCTTGCTGCAAGTTCCATTTGGCTATATCTATACTACGGTTGTGATGATGATATCCGCCTTGATTCTCATCGCGACTTCAATGTGGTACTCCATAAAACACGGCGGGCTGTATCATCTGGTTTTTGGCGGCTACATCGTTATGGTGAGCTGCTCCCACTACTGGGTACTTTCAGTCCTTGGCGTCTTTGAAATCAAGAGCCTCTGGGGGAGGGATGTCCATCTCATTGGCTCTACCATCGAAGTGATACTTTTTTCGATCGCGACATCTCTTAAACTGAATAATAAATTTGCTAAACAGCAGCGAGAAAACGAACATGTACTGAAGCAACTGGAGAAAATTGTCTACCCGCATCAGTTGGAGCGTATTAGGGAAGGTTCAACCCTCGAAGAGACCATGCCGACCGGTAAAGCAGAGGCCCATGTCTTGTCCTTCGATATCATTGGTAGCTCGAAGATCCAGCATGAGCAAGTCAAAAATTTCATAGAAACGGCCATTGAACGATGCGTTGCCACCATGACCCAACGTTATGACTCAAAGACTTTAACGGCGGATGCATACCGTATCAAGGTGTTGGGTGATGGCTTCCTTTGCTCAGTAGGATTTCCTTTTGCCAGCCCAGGGTCAGAGAATGTTGCCGATGCCAGCGTTCGATTGGCCATGAAGCTCGTCGAAACCTTTGATGAAGTGGAGCGTGAATTCCAATACTCAGAGCCTATATATTGCGCGATCGGCGTGGCTCAAGGGGCCATCGAAGCCTTCTACCCGAAGTCGGGAACCAAGGAATACGACCTCTATGGTCCCGCTATCGTTCTCGCCACGCGCTATGAGCAGCTCCGTAAGTACCTTTTCACTCCTGAAAAATCGGATTACATTATTCTGCAAGAGCAGGTTTACCTCAGCTTAAGTCCGGAACGAAAGAATGAATTTTCCTGCATAGAATTGGCTGAAAGGCACATTCGAGTCCGGGACGACGATACCGCAGTTCGAGTCTATGTCTGGGCAGGAATGAACTCGGCCAAAGCTTTCGGAGCGGCCTAAGCAGGCTATTTCACCTCTGTCGTCAAGGTGATCGGTAAGCACTCCCCATCATCGATATCGCCTCGCTTTGCAACAGGTACTCGGTACACGAAAATCGCCGAGTGCCCGCTGGGCGATCGCTTAAACAGATTAAGATACAAGTTTGCGAAGTTGGGGAGCTCCGATACCCTGGGGGTCAGGCAAGCGTTTGAGATCAGCTAAAGTTTTGGCATCTTGCTCAGATAGGTCTTGCCAATCCTCTAGAGAGAGAAATCCTTGCAAATCGTAAGTTGAAAGACGAGTAGCTCGATCACGCCGATCGTGGAGCAAATCGATGATATGCAGATAAGATAAGAGAAAGCTCTCTATAGCAGCGGAATCGTCTAATTGAGTGAGAGTCCGCTCTAGGGAGGAAAGGCCATTAGCC
>JBGSRE010000853.1:0-3137 GCA_041737755.1 Oligoflexus sp. | reverse complement strand
CATATTCTTGAATAACCGATTGGAGGTCAGCGAAGGTCGGCCTCTTAACCGTGCAGAGGACTTGGGACTGCTGAGTGTTGCTAAGCGATACGCAGCAGAACATCTTCGCTGAGCTAGTCGACTCTGGTACCTACATTCTTCGTTCCGGGCATGGAACCCAGAGGTAGGAATTGAATTCATAGTCTCCCAAGGGAAACTCCAGCTATAACTCGATAGTGCATAACTGGAGCGGACGTCACATACGATTGTTCTTATTCGGCCTCGCCCTGAAACAAGGCAATCAACTTTTCAAGCCTAGCCTCGTGATCGGCGATGACATGCACGGGCCTGCCGTTGATCGTCACAGCTGATGTTGTCGCACCGAATTTTGAGGGGCGACTGCAAAAGCCACTTTTTCGAGCCTGAGGAGCATCTGATATCGATCCTCATCCTGAATTGCTGCAAACGCTTCCTTTTTATCAATTGTCACGTAACTTCGATTGGCGCCACATCGGGACTGGGCCTTGCCAATACCGGCTTTAAAGCCTTCAATAAGCTTGGCGAGGCGCTCGTCATCATCGCTGAAATAGAAGATATCGCGTCGGCCGAGGGTCAGGTAGGAGCGGCTGGCGGAGAATTCCGATAGTCCCATGCAATAGCCGCTGGCGAAGAGGGTACTGAGCTGCTGAGCGCGTGTGCGATCGTCGCTTTCATAAAAGACGTCATGGCCATCGATGGTAATGTAGGAGCGACCGGCGCTACACCGGGAACCTTCTGCAAAGATCTTGGCTTGGAAGAGCGAGAGCATCCAGTCGAGTCTTGCACCATCGTTGCTTTCATAAAAAACATCACGACCATTGACGGTCACATAGGAGCGGTTTGCGTTGATCAAGCTGGTGCTGGTGCAATAGCCACTTCCCGCAAGGCGTTCCAGGATGTCCGTACGTAGACGATCATCGCTTTCATAAAAGACATCGCGACTGCTGATGGTGACGTAAGAACGGTTCGCGCCGCACATTGAGCCCTCAGGTAGGATATTCTTCTTCGCTAAAGTGAGCATCCACTGAAGCCGTTTGGTATCGTCGGATTCATAGAAGGCATCACGTCCATCCAGGGTTATGTAAGATCGGTTTGCGCTCACCCTTGTTGGGGCCGAGCAGAAGCCGCTCTTTTCCATATTCATCAAGGCATTCCAGCGCATTCTATCGTCGGATTCATAAAAGACTTCGCGGCCGTCGAGAGTTACGTAGGATGAAGTCAGACCACATTTTGTCGAGGAAGGCAGATCTTTCTGAAAGATGTCGAGCAGCCAATTCAAGCGTTCCTTGTTGTCCGCGACATAGAAAACATTCTTTCCATCGATCGTAATGTAGGAATCATCGGCGCCAAGCCTTATGGGCTTTGAGCAGAAGCCCGATGTCTGCAGGGTCGCCAGTCAGGGAAAAGTGTTGGACTCGCGAAAGTGAATTCCAACCGGGACGAAGTTTAAAGGCTCGGTTCATTAATCACGGAGTGGCAGACCCAGATCTGGGAAACGCTCGGCATCACGCTCCCGTATCATAGAGAACTTCCACGATATCTTCCAGGCTGGGATAAGACCCTCGCACGGCAATCATCATTTATTGTATTCCGACGGAGTTCAGTGTATCCCATAGGTAGGCTAGCCAATATTTTTGCTGAGAGACTGAGAAATTGAATTGATTTTTGATAGACATCTGATTTTTCATGGCTAAGCTGAGGTAAAACATCCAAGGGCAAAGCCTCCAGGCGATGTTCATGATCATGCTAAAGGCTAAGCCGATGGCTAAGGCAATGCAAAAGACATCTTCTATCTTCGAGTAAGTTTCAGATTTATCGGTTGCTAGCCCCATTCTTCTGATTTTGGGGGCGTTAAGAAAATGTTTACCTGAAATTTTGCAGGAATTTGGGTACGAGTCCTTTAAAACATCGCCGCGGTCGCCATGGGAGAATGCTTTCATCGAGCGATTTAATCTGACAATTAAAACTGCGTTGCTCAATCGTTCGATCCTCATTGGCAACGATCATATTCGCAGCCTATACATGTCATATCAGAATTTCTATAATTCAAAATAACCTCATCAGGGGATCGGCGATGCAATCACTGATTTTCCTGATGCACACCATCTAAAATCGCCAGATATCCAAAATCTGAAAGTAAAAAAGTCAAAAACATTGCACGGGCTCGTCACAGAGTTTAAGCTAGCCGCATAAATCCACAGCACTTCACCTAGGGCATAAACGTACTGCTCACTCCGTAACGTTGACTCAAAGCATTGCCTAGCGAATTGATCTGCTCATCCGTCAAGACCGTCGAATAAATCTTCAAATGAGCGATTAAGCCTGAAAAGAAGCTCGAACCATTCGCACGCCCAATAAGAAATTGATTCGAATTCCGGGGAACCATCGCGTTACTGAAGTAGCTGGTCGCTGTTCCATTTACATTCAAGACAATTTTTCCTGTCCCGCCGTCCCAGGTATAGAAGGCGATATGCGGCGCTCCCAGAGTCAAGCTTGCACTATTCAGTGTGTAATCACTGCTACCAATCCCCGCCCCTAATTGTCTGTCAGCGTTCCAACTCAAGCCCCAATCGTTCGTGACACCACCTTGTTCAGAATCGACAATTCCAGCATTTTGATACCACTGACTACCAGAACTGCCGGACCCAATGGCCGACGGTTGGAATACAACGGCGATTGTGAAAGAGGTCGATCCTGAAATCGGACTATCGATGGAACTTACTTGGAAGCTTTGCCCGCCAGTGAAGCGAACCGCATTGTGACCGTTTAAAGCTGAAACCGCTAGAGTTGGTATCCCATAAGCATAGGATGCGCTGAAAGGAGGATTGTAGTTCTGCCAAACACTGACTGGAGTTCCTTCAGCGCCTCTTATGGTATCAGCGTCCAAATCAAGTTGAGCAGCTGGCAAATTATTTGGCAAAGTCATCAAGGGCGATTGACTATTCATCACACAGCGGAACCCAATCGTGGGATCAGAAGATCCTACAGGCTTCGAAAGGTCACTGGCGAAAATTCCTGTATTTACCCCTGAATTTAAATTAGCTCCCCCGCGAATGATCGTGCCCGAGCTACCACTTAGGTAACCAAAACCAAGTCCACCGTAATCACCCGAACTGAGG
>JBGSRE010000821.1:0-5999 GCA_041737755.1 Oligoflexus sp. | reverse complement strand
ATATTTCTCGACCCTTCCACTCAAAATGAAGTGTTTAACTTCAAACTCAGGCGTCCAAACCAACACTTTAAAACGATTTCCTATTCCGCCAACGGAAGTCTGGTCGCCTTTGCCGGTGATGAACACGTCGATCTCCTTCGCATGCCAGGACGGAGCTTAATGAGCACCTACTCCAGCGATAACTTTGCTCAGGTCGAAACAACTTTGGGCGATTCTTTTTTGCGTGGAGCTAAGTTGAGCCCAGATGGTCGTCACCTGATCGTGCTCAGTAGCCATATGCGCGATCAAGGACGCACATGGTTAAGGATCTGGAACATTAAGGAAGGCCGTGAACTTGCGTCCAAGATTTTTGATAGCCAGGTTTTGCCCAACCTCATAACGGTTTCACCAGACAACACTACGCTCGCTGTCGCCGATAGCAGCACTAAACAGATCGAGCTCCTCAACTTACCGGCACTCACTCTTCGAATGACTTTACCTAGCCAAGGGGTGAGCGTCTTGGAATATGCTCCGCACGGCCGCTATCTTGCTGCCGGCACCTGGGAGGGTTCCGTCAGAGTTTATCAGTCCATGCAAGGTTCCTTACTTTCCATCTTGCCCGATCAAGATACGATCAGAACTCTGGCCTTCAACCGGGAAGGCGATCATCTAATCGTCGGTGCTAGCAGAGACAAGCGTTTGACTGCGAGCCTCTGGTCCATCGAAGAAAGCAAACTCGTGCATCGCTATCTCGACCTACCGGCTGGCAATATTGAAGGAGTGAGCTTCGCACCGGACCAAAGTAAGGTGCTAGTAGCCTACTACGAATGGGATGACCGTGGTTTCGGAAAGCCGGTACAAAGCCGGATTTATGATTGGAGTGGTACACTGCTTGGCAGTCCCCAACCGCAAGGCAGAAACTATCGCTTTACACCCTATCTACCTTGAAGCCTTTTCGATTCGATCTTGCTAAGCCAGGACTGAGGACGCCCCCTCCTTCTCAGCAAGGTCGAAGATTTGATTCAAGCAGCCAGAATAAAACCCAAGACATAAATCATCACAAGGCCGACTAAACTTATCAGACCACCCGTTCGAATCAAGTCCTTGGTCGCCAGTTCTCCCGTGGCATAAGCCAAGGCATTAGGCGGAGTGCTGATAGGCAGGGACATACCAATCGAACAAGAAAAAGCGATGATAATGATCGACACCTTGAGACCACCAAAGGCTTCAATTCCAGGCAAATTCACCGCAATCATGGCGACCAGTGGCAGAACTAGGTTGGCGGTCGCCGTATTCGACATGAATGTGGCCATAAGCACACTCATAACCGTGAAAAAGAGCAGAATTCCTAAGGTACCAATGGCTTCGAACGGAACGGCTTCAATCAGAGTCCGAGTCAGCAGTGTTGTATCAAGACCATTGCCAAGCGCGATCCCGCCCGATATAAGCCAGAGAACATCCCAGCTTACTTTCTTTAAATCCTGCTTATTAATAATGCCGGTAGCAGTGAAAAGGGCGATCGGGAGCATGGCCACCACATAGGAATTCATACCATGGAGGCCAGAACTCAACCACAGCAGGATGGTGATAAGGAATCCTGCAATAACCGTCCATGCCTGCCAGGACTTTTCAAAGGTCCCTTCGATTTTAATATTCATGACGGATTTACTGGGTTTATAGAGGTATAAAACTATAAGCCAGGTAAACAGCAGCAAGCAGACCACATAAGGAAGGGCAAACCCCATCCATTGGGCGAAACTGATCGAACTATCCTGACTCAGATATTTGAGTGCAATCGCATTGGGCGGTGTGCCTATGGGGGTTCCGATTCCACCTATGTTTGCTGCAAAGGGAATACCGAGCAGGAATCCCTTACGAGCCGGATCATCTTTGTCAAAGGCAGCCAACACGGGCGCTAATATAGCCAGCATCATCGCTGTTGTCGCTGTATTGCTCATGAACATGGAAAACACCGCGGTAATGACCATCAAGCCTAGCAAAAGCCAGCGGGGATTTTGGCCAAAGGGTTTGAGCAAAATTCGCGCTAGATTTCTGTCCAACTTGTATTTACCAGCGGCAATAGCCAAAAAAAATCCCCCCAGGAACAGTAAAATAATCGGCGAGGCAAAACTGGCCATAATCTGGCTATGACTCAGGACAATTCCAAGATCTTCTCCTTGCATGAGCCAGCTCAGGCCTTGATCTGAAACAAGCACCAGCTGAGCCGATATGATCAAAACTGAGGTCGCAAAAATGGGAATAGGTTCAAATATCCAAAACAGCACTGCCATCGCCAGGATTGCCAGCATTCGCTGCTGAACTACAGTCAAATCAGCAATTCCAAAAAAGCTCGGACTCGGCAAGAGCAGACAGAGGGGAATCAGAAATATGATAATATTCTTTATCATATTTCTGGTTTTTATTTGATTCATTGTGCAGAGCTTCCTTCATGGATGGCTTCAAATATTTTCACCTTATCCAGGACGGAAGCATAAGCAAGGGGATTCTCATCGTTTCGTATAATGAAATCCGTCAGCTGCTTGATGACAGCAGCCAACAATTCATTCGCCTTCCATGGCTTGGCAACATAGTAGTCAAGACCTGCTTCATTGACCGCATGAATCGTCGCTTCAAGTCCTGCCTGCCCGGTGATAAGAATTTTCTTCGCCAACTGAGTCTTGGCATCTTTTTGCAAGCTGATAAGTAAATCAACGCCCTGCATGCCTGGCATCACATGATCACAAAGAATCAAAGCCAAAGTATTGCCCTGCTCTTTGGCTTGGTCGATGAGCTCGATGGCTTCGACGGCACTTTCAGCCAGTTCCAGATCAAACAGGCCACTCAATGATCTCAGGTCTTGATAGACCCCATCAAGAACCTCCCTTTCATCATCTACGATCAGGATATAGTAGCGACCCATAAAAACACCTCATGCATCCATTCGACCAACCGGCAAGCTCACGATAAATTCAGCATAGGATCCCGGCTCCGATTTCACCTCAATCGATCCTTTATGCTTATCAATGATGCTTTTGCAAATAGCAAGGCCAAGACCCAATCCAAAACCTGTTCCCCGCTTCGTAGTAAAATTGATGGCGAAGATCTTGTCCATGTTTTCCGGAGAAATTCCAGGTCCGTTGTCCCGAACATAGATCTTTATAAGATTTTCATCTTTTTGATACTCAGTTCTAATCAGGAGGCGACCATTCTCGCCCATAGCATCGAGAGCATTGGCAATCAGATTGGTCCAGACCTGATTGAGTGAAGCCGGCAAGCCCACAATTTTCGGCAGTTCCCCATACTCCTTGATGAGTTCAAAGTGCTTGACGCGGTGCTGGAGAATCAGCAGAGACTCTTCAATACCGACATGAACATCCAGCCATTCGAATAATCCCGTTTCTTGTCGGGCATAACTTTTCAAGCTTCGCACGAGTGCCTCGATCCGCCCTCCACTCGCTTCAATATTGCGCATAAAATGACCAATTTGGTAGTAGCGATTGAGATAGTCAATCAAAGCAGTTGGCGATAATTGACTGTCATTGGCCAATTGAATGAGAAGCTTGACTTGATCCAGACCCATCTCCACCGCCTGCTTTGCCAGATAGCTCGATTGCAGGTGCTGAGCAAGGGGCTGGGACTTGGACCGCATATCACGGGTGCTCAATGGTTTGAGTTCCCGGCCCCGATCGAAGGCTTCCATCGCTTTTTTGTGGAGAATTGGGTTCAAGTTTGCGGGCTCTTCCATGAGCGTTTTGATGAAAGATCCCATATGGTCCACGCTCCGAACAATCGCCGCAGCCGGGTTATTCAACTCATGGGCGACCCCAGCGACGAGCTGGCCTAAGGTCACAAGTTTTTCTGATTCAATCAACTGAAGCTGGGTTCGCTTGAGTTCATCCACGGCCCGCTGCAGCTTGATATTAATCTCCAAATGTTTCCGGGCTCTGGAGAGGACTTGTCGCAGCAAGAGATTGGTAAATGAAATAAGAAAGTGCACATTATTTGACATAGCTCGATCGAGAATACTTTGATCGAGGGATAGGGCACGCACCGGAGTCACGGCCTTAACCGACGTCAGAGCCGGCTTGGAAGAAAAGAACGACATGGAACCAATAATAGCTCCCTCTTCCTCTGAAAAAACTTCGAGATCAGATTCCTCCTTATCCTCAAGCAGGTGGACGACGGTTCCTTCCAAAATAATTTGCAGCCGGTTATTGGGGCTCCCATAGGCAAGAATCTGCTGCCCCTCAGCATACTGTTTAAACACCATTGACATTTCTTCGGGGTTCACAAGTTGCCGCAAATCTTCGCCTATTTGCTTGCGAAGATCATGATCACTCACCCTACGAATATCGAGTAAATTTCGAGCAAATCGGCCAATTTCCTCGGTAAGAGACTGCCGATGCAGTTCGCTTTCCTGAAGAGCTTTCCGATAATGATGATGAGACACTATGGATTCATAGTAAGGCAATTGATCATAAGCATAGCGAAGGATATACGAGGAAAGCAGATCCTTGATGGTTCGATAGATGTCCTGGCTTTGCCATGGATACTCTATGAATTGACTGATGAGGTGCTCTTCAATCGCCCGCCTACCAATCTCCCCCTGATCTCTGGTCGTCAAAAGAACAGAAAAAGAATTCAAAAAGGGCCATTGAATCCGCAATTGACGAAAAAAATTCAAGCTATCCTGCTCCGAGCTATCGAAGCCAGAGAAAATCAGGGGAATATGCGCCTTGCGACTCAGCGCTGAATCGAGCTTCAACATGCCTTCGGCTTTAGACGAACAGGATTCTATGGTCATGGAGTCCTGAAGCGCCTGCTTGATATCGGCTTCCAGGCGCAGCCTAGTATTTTGATCCTGTTCAACAATTATGATGACGAATTCCTGATGAACACTCATCACCGCATCCTCTGCCGTCAATTATAAGCGAATAAATTCCAGAGTCTCCTGGGAGAGGCCTTGGACGTGCTGACGAAAAGAATAATACTCAGAAAACTCCAGAACGGAAGCAAGATTCCGTTTTTTTCGTCCCAAACCGGCGGCGGTGTAGGAACTTCCTTCGTCATGCATGCATGCATGTATGGAATAGAATATTTCGGCAGGGCTTTTAAGCTTGATATACGGCGCATCCAATCTGCTACTTTTGCCGACTGACCGCTTCATCTGGCAATTCGCTGTTAAACTTTGCTCTAGCCTTTCATAGTGCAGCAGCTTTGGATATAACTTGATTAGTCTCCGTTGAGATCAAATGTCTTGGATGATAGAAAGGCTTTTTATGTCGAATTCTGCTCAAACCAAGGCCAGCCCTGAAACTGGTTGGCATGCTGAAGACATAGCAATCATCTTTCAAAAACTCCATGTGGACCCACAGCAGGGCTTATCTTCCACTGAAGTCGAGCTCAGACAAAGCCAGTATGGACCCAATGCGGTCACAGCGCATAAGGGCGAAAGCGTCTGGATCCGTCTCCTTCAGCAATTTGTGCAGCCTCTCGTGATCATTTTAATCGCCGCCACAATTGTGACAGCTTTTCTTAGGGAGTGGGTGGATAGTGCCGTCATTCTCGGTGTTGTGATCCTCAACGCTACGATTGGATTTGTGCAGGAGAACAAGGCCTTAAAAGCTATATCCGCCTTGCATCAACAGTTGATAGCCCAAGCCGCTGTGCGTCGCGAGGGCCTGACAAGACACATACCAGCCCAGGAACTCGTTCCTGGTGACGTGGTGGTCCTGGAAGCGGGTGATCTCGTGCCTGCCGACATTCGACTTTTTAAACTGAGAGACCTTGCCGTTGAAGAAGCTGCGCTGACGGGGGAATCCGTACCAACTGAAAAACGGCCATCGACAGTGCCCTTGGACACGGTGCTGGCCGACCGATACAACATGGCCTATGCGGGAACCCTCGTGACTCGGGGGCGCGCTGAGGGGCTGGTCGTAACAACCGGCGATCAAACAGAGATAGGACGAATCTCCGAGCTTTTGTCCCTATCAGAAAAATTGGACACACCCCTGACTCAG